>JBBIIV010000057.1:0-11709 GCA_037446295.1 Nitrospirota bacterium | reverse complement strand
TTTTTTTGATATAACATTTTTTCTACTTATTGGTTATACTAAATTATATTTCTAAACTCTAAAAATCTAAAAGGGGTTTCCATTATGAAAATTATTCTGAAATCAGATGTCAAGAGTCTCGGACAAACCGGCGAGGTTATAAGCGTAAAAGATGGGTACGCAAGAAATTTTCTCATCCCTAAAGGGTTAGCAGTAGAAGCTAATACCAAGAATATAAAGGCGTTGGAGCATGAGAAGCAGAAGATACAGGAGACAGCAAAAAAGATTATATCATCTGCTGAGAACCTTTCATCAAAATTATCCGATATGACACTCATAATTAAGGCAAAGGCTGGAGAAGAGGAAAAACTTTTTGGATCTATAACAGCAATGGATATCTCTGAGGCTCTTAAGGATCACGGCATAGACATTGATAAAAAGAGGATTCAGTTGGAGGAGCCTATAAAGAGATTGGGTGAGTATTTGATTAACATGAAGATTTATCAGAATGTTTCAGCAAAACTGAAAGTTAATGTCATTTCAGAATAGCAGGAAATATATGAGGGCTATAGATTTAAATATCGAGAAACTCCCCCCTCAAAATATCGAGGCTGAACAGTCTATCTTGGGTGCGATTATTTTAGATAACGAGGCGCTCCCAAAGGCTATGGAGATCTTAGGGGGAGATGAAGATTTTTACAGGGACTTCCATAAGCGGATTTACAGGGCGATGCTTGAACTTTTCAACAGGGGAGAGCCTGTGGATATTATAACTCTCACTGATTATCTTCGTAAAACCAATGAACTTGAATCAATTGGCGGTATAGCCTACCTGTCATTTCTGGCAAACTCCATCCTCACGCCAGCTAATGTAAGACATCACGCTAAGATAGTAAGAGGAAAGGCTTTATTGAGATTCCTACTTAGCGCAGCGTCCCAAATAACCTCAAAGGTATATGAGGATGACCTTGATGCAGACGAGATGGTTGATTATGCAGAGAGGGTTATCTTTGAGATCGCCGAAAAGAGGATAAAGGTCTCTTTTGCTAATATGAAGGATGTAATTAATGATACATTCAAGACTATCGAATATCTTTACGAGAAAAAGGAAGCTGTCACAGGCATCCCTTCAGGATTTAAGGATCTTGATGAGCTTACATCGGGTTTTCAGAGGGGGGACCTTATAATCATAGGCGGAAGACCCGGAATGGGCAAGACCGCCTTTGCGATGAATATAGCTCAGCATGTAGCTATCAATACCACAGAACCTGTTGCCATATTCAGTTTAGAGATGTCAAAAGAGCAATTAGGTATAAGGATGCTTTGCTCTGAAGGCATGGTGAATTCTTCGAATGTAAAGAAGGGGCAAATAAGCAGGGATATGTGGTCTAAATTGACAAGCGCTGCAAGCAGACTTGGCGGGGCGCCTATATTTATAGACGACTCATCTGCTATAACAGTTCTCGAAATACGGGCAAAGGCAAGGAGGCTCAAACTGGAACACGGAGGACTGGGGCTTGTAATAATTGACTATCTCCAACTTATGAGGAGCAGGGGCGGCTTCGAAAGAAGAGAGCAGGAGATATCTGATATATCAAGGTCTCTGAAGGCCCTTGCAAAGGAACTGAAGGTGCCGGTTATAGCCCTAAGTCAGCTTAATAGAGGTGTTGAGCAGAGGCCCAACAAAAGACCTGTCCTTGCTGATTTAAGAGAGTCAGGCGCTATAGAACAGGATGCTGATGTGATTATTTTCCTTTACAGAGAAGAGATTTATAATAAAACAAATCCAGCCATAAAGGGCAAGGCAGAGGTGATATTGGAAAAACAGAGGAATGGACCTACCGATAAATTAAATGTCACATTTCTTGCTGATAGCACCCGTTTTGTGGATTATATCGATGTCTCTTATGATCTGGAGGAGGATGTATATTAAATGAAAAGGTCGCCAGCTTTTTCAGGGCAGTTTTACCACGGCAATGCCTCAAAACTTAAGAACCAGGTGGAGCAATATATAGTTAAAGATGTTAAGAAGGTCACTGTTATCGGTATTATTGTTCCCCATGCAGGATTAATGTATTCGGGGCATGTCGCTGGAGCTGTATATTCCTCAATAGAGTTTCCTGACACTTTTATCCTCATTGGACCGAACCATACTGGTTTGGGCTCATCAATATCAACAATGGCTTCAGGGACTTGGGAATGTCCTATCAGGTCTTTTTCCATAGACGATAATTTGAGCAAAAGCCTGCTTTCAGAAATGCCCTTTATCTATGACGACCCAATCGCGCATCGCTTTGAACATTCCCTTGAGGTGCAACTCCCCTTTATGGCTTATTTTTCTGATATAGTAAAGATTGTTCCTATTTCAGTAATGAAAGGAAGCCTTAAGGAATGTGAAGATATGGGGAAAGGCATGGCAGCAGCCGTCAAGAAATCTTCATCTAAGGTAATAATCGCAGCGAGTTCAGATATGAGTCATTATGTTACAGATGAGACAGCAAGAAGACTTGACGGACTTGCTTTGAACAAGGCTCTTAACCTTGACCCCGAGGGGCTTTACAATATCGTCAAGAAGGAAAAAATTTCGATGTGCGGCATTATCCCTGCAACTATCATGCTTTATGCCGCTAAAGAGCTTGGAGCGAAAGAGGCAAGGCTTATAAAATATGCGACATCAGGGGAAATAAGCGGTGATTTTGAAAAAGTAGTCGGCTATGCTGGCATTGTCGTTAAATAGCCGTGAAATGCAATGCCCGCCATATGATTTCAGGTGTCGTTCTTGCAGGTGGAGGAAATAAAAGATTCCCAGCATTAAAAAGTTTTCTAAAGGTGAATGGCATAACACTGATTGAGAGAAATCTGGGACTGCTTGACTGCTTCTGCGATGAGGTCTTCATTAATACGAATGCACCGGAATTTTATTCAGGTTATAACCGTATAATGTGCGGTGATGTGCTCCCATCATTGGGACCGATGTCAGGCATCCATTCTGGTTTGCTTAACGCTGCTCATGATGACTTATTTGTAGTAGCGTGCGATATGCCTTTTTTAAAGAAGAGCTTGCTATCTTTTATATTTAAGAGGCATTTAGAGGCATCTAATAGCGCTGTATATGATGCCACTATACCTGTCTTTAACGGAAAAGTTCAACCTCTCTGCGGTATATACCGGAAGACTGTATTGCCGTCTCTTGAGAGGCATTTACTTGAAGGCAGAAACTCGATGCATCTATATTTAGGTGAAATAAAAACCAATTTTATCAGTGAGCATGAAATCAAAGAGATTGACCTGCATGGAAATTCTTTCATTAATATAAACACCATAAATGATTATGAAGCACATAGGGAGTGTGAAGGGAAGTTTATACTCACTCTGTAAACATCTCCCTTTGCCTCTCCTTTAATGAGGAGGCATGACATGTTAGGACCTTTAGGAGTCACTGAACTTATTATCGTTTTGATTATAATTCTTGTTTTGTTCGGGGCGCGGAGACTTCCCGAGCTTGCAAGCAGTCTTGGGAAGGCTATTAAAAATTTCAAAAAATCTACATCCGAACCTGATGAGATAGATGTAACCCCGGGGAAAACGAATGGCCCGAAAAAAGAAGTAACCGAAGACCAATCGCAAAAGAAAGGCTGAGTGTTTTTTAGGGCGAATAATGCACAGAGGGGTAGAGGCTGAAATCGATCTGTCTGCTATAGCTAATAACCTAAAGGCTATAACCGCAATAACCGGCAACAAGCAGGTTATTGCGGTTGTTAAGGCGGATGCATATGGACATGGGAGTTCAGAAGTTGCTGCAAGGCTTGTGAAAGCAGGTGCGGCTTACCTTTCAGTTGCATTCTGTGATGAAGCAAAAGAGCTCAGACACTATGGGATAAAAGCGCCTATTATCGTCCTTTTTGACCCTGATCCTAAAGATATCTTTGATTATAATTTAATTCCTGTCATAGGCGATAAAAAGTCAGCCAAGGCTCTTTCCAGAGAGGCTGTAAAAAGACATAAAAAGTTAATTGTTCACATCAAGGTTGATACAGGCATGGGAAGAATAGGGTTTATAGAAAACACAACAGAAAATTTAATTGAGATCGCTCAGATGGAAGGTTTGATCGTCGATGGTTTAATGAGCCACTTCTCCGACTCGGATGCACAGGACCTCTCCTTTGCTAAAACTCAGATATCTAAATTCAATGACTTGAGAAAGGTATTAATAAAGAATGGTTTGAATATTAAAACATTTCATATGGCTAACAGTGCTGCAATTCTATCACTGCCAGAATCACATTTTAACGCTGTCAGACCAGGGCTGCTTTTATATGGTTCATCTCCTTTTGATTCTTCTGCTAGTAATTTTCCATCTGCCTATCCGAGATTTGAACAGGCGATGTCCATAAAAGCGAGATTAGTCGCCCTCAGAAATGTCCCCGCTGGCTTCCCTATTAGTTATGGAAGAACCTTTGTTACCAAAAGAGATAGCTTTATTGGGGTAGTCTCAATCGGTTATGCAGACGGCTATAGCAGATTATTTTCAAACAATGCCGAGGTTCTCGTTAGAGGCAGGAGAATCCCAGTAGCTGGAAGGGTCTGTATGGATTTGACTATGGTTGACTTGACAGATATTAAGGATGAAGTGACTGAAAAGGATGAAGTGGTTGTCATTGGCAGGCAGGACAAAGAGTTTATCAGCGCCAATGAACTCGCGCTTAAGGCAAATACGATTTCATATGAGATTCTCACATCACTCGGCAGGGGATCAAAAAAACGTTATAAAAATTAGACGGTAAAAAATATTCCCATGAAAGAAACATTTCACCTTACCCTCGCCGGCAGTCCTTTTGACGACCCTTTTCTTTTTGTAAGGATACTTAGGGAAAAGCGTGCTTTGCTTTTTGACCTCGGCGATATAAGCTGTCTCGAGCCAAGAAATGTTCTAAAGATTTCTGATGTTCTGGTAACTCACACTCATATCGACCATTTTATAGGTTTTGATAGGATACTCAGAATAGCGCTCAGAAAGATTGAGCCCTTGAGGGTTTTCGGTCCTGAGGGTATAATCAACTGCATAGAGGGTAAACTGAAGGGCTATACATGGAATCTTATCAAGGACTATCCGCTCAAAATAGAGGCATTTGAGGCGACTAATGAACATATCCGTCATTCCGGCTTTTATGCTTGTGATGCATTTGAAAGAAAGGATTATCCACCCCTTGAGTTTAATGGAATCCTTTTAAATGACCCGCAGTTCACTGTGAAGGGATTGATTCTGTCGCATCAGATTCAGGTTTTAGCTTTTTCACTAAAAGAGGATTTTCATATCAATATAAATAAGGAAGTTCTTAATGAGCTTAAGCTCCCTGTTGGCTCATGGCTTTCTTTATTCAAGGTTTTCGTGAGAAATTATTACGACTCTGAAAAAAAAGAGATAAAATCAGAAGGGCTCTCTGAGCTGATCGAGATTAATAACTCATTATATCCGCTTCAGGAATTGTTTCCGATAGCAGTAATAACTAAAGGCAGACAGATTTCCTATGTAATGGATATTTCGCCTTCAGATGAAAATATGGAGAAGTTAATGCCTTTTATAAAATATTCCGACCATTTATTCTGCGAGGCTTATTTTCTTCAAAAAGACAGGGATAGAGCATTGGATAGACATCACTTGACCGCCGCTGATGCTGGCAGGATCGCTAAAGAAGCTGAGGTTCACAACTTAACAATCACTCACTTTTCACCTAAATATAAAAACTGCCCTGAGGATTTATACAGAGAAGCTATGAGGGAATATTTAGGATAATAACTCGAGTTTGGCAATGAGTGTTGCCCCAAAAAATACATTTTATTTTTTGGGGCAACTTTGACTTATAGTTGATTCATATTTTAAAATTCTTTGTTATACTTCGTTAAAAGCCATGTAGCCAGCAGGAGACATTGCCTGAAGGAGAATCTTATTGATTAGTTTTTCCCTCTTTTAACAGCCATTGGGAGGTTCAACAACAGTGAAAAAAAATCTCTTAATATTTCTTTTGTTCTGCCTTATAACACTTTTTCTCATGCTCAATGCCAATGCCCAGATAGCAGGACACACAACCCCCGTTAAAACGGATACAACCCGAAACAAGACCCCCTTCGACCCTCTCACGGACGATATATTGACTTTTTTTGAGCCTGTTAGAGGAAAGATTATGCATGTCGAAGGCAAAACAGTAAAAATGTCTTTTGATTTAAAAGACAACGTCAGAAAGGGCATGAGACTTCAAGCATTCAAAGAAGGGGCAGATTTTATCCATCCAGTTACAAAAGAACCTCTCGGTAAGATCGAAATACCAATCGGCTATATAGAGATTGAATCCGTTAACCGCGACCATTGCAAAGGGAAAATTATCAGTGGCAAATCCGAAGACTTTAAGGGTGCAATGGTCAAGATCCCAGCAATAAAGACGAGGGCTATGTTTTTTCAAGGCAATGTTGACTGGTTTGCAGGCGATGCATATTATCAAATGCTAAAAGAGAGCGGCAGGTTTGAACTTATTGATACTGGAGTTGAGACACAAGACATACCAAAAATAATATCAGAGGCTAAATCTAAGAATGCCGCTGTTGTTATCGTTATGTCTTCTGTAAAGCAGGATAAAACCCTTCATATAACGCATAAACTGTTCTGGACTGATGATGCAAGCCAGTTTTCTGAGAAGAAGGTTGCGGTTGACGCTGCCTATATAAAAGAATTGCGGACAAAATCTGGATTGCCTGGTATGAAGGCTGTCGAATTGCTTTTTTCTTATGACCTGCCTTTTGCTGCGGATCGCGTAATAGTAGGCGATTTTGCGGGAGACGCGGGCACGAATATAGCCTTAATTTCAGGTGGAATGATAAGGTTTTATACATCACAGGTTGACCTCAATCTCCAGTGGCAGTTGGCGCTGCCTGCAAAAGGCGATATCATCTGGATTGATAAGGCTGATATTAATGGCAATAAAAAAGAGGAGATTCTTATTACCGCATGGCAGGGCGACGATATTGTTTCATATATATATGAATTGAGGGGCTCTGAATTTGTCCGTTTATGGAGCGCTGATGACATCTTCTTAAGGACATTGGGGGATAAGGTATTAGGTCAGAAGTATTCAGGCGCCAAGGGTTTTGATGGTGATGTATTTGAGATTATTTATGCCGGAAATACTATTAAAACAGGCGGAAAGCTTAATTTGCCTCCCAACCTTAATGTCTATGACTTTCAATATTTGTATTCCCCTGACGGCAGGCAGGCTATTCTCTCATGGAATGAAGACGGTTATTTAGTGCTTTCTGATAAAAATGGTGCGGTGATATGGATTAGCAAAGAGGATCACGGCGGTTTCTCTGCGTCTTTCAGCAAAATGTCTCTATCTGGATTGTTTGAAAAAGGCAAATGGTCAATAAAAGACAGGCTAACTTATAAAGACGGAGAGGTTTACGCCCCCAAAAGAAACCCATTATTAGGGGTTGCAAAAGGACTCGGCTACAAAGACTCTTCTTTAAAAGCCTTCTGGTGGAGCGGGATGTCCGTTGAAGAAAGAACCTTGATAGATGATATAGGCGGTGAGCTTATCGATTATTCTCTTACAGAAGATAAAATATTAATTCTATCAAAGCCATTATTGGGAATAAAAGCAAAAAATATTCTTAAGGGCGAGAGTCCGTTAGGGGTCATGCTTTATATATTTACAGTAAGGGGATGGTAATTGGACTCATGCAAAAAAGAACAATACCAAGACATATCGGTATAATAATGGATGGAAATGGTCGTTGGGCTGAGTTAAGGGGATTGCCTCGTTTGGAAGGACATAAAAGAGGGGTGGTTCGTGTAAGAGAGATAATAGAGACGGTTTATAAAATGGGACTTGAGGTTCTTACCCTATATGCCTTCTCATTAGAAAACTGGATGAGGCCAAAAGATGAAGTTGCCGTTATCATGAACCTTCTTGAAGACACATTGCAACAAGAGCTTGCTTCTTTTACAGAGAGAGAGATCCGCTTTAGAGTTATAGGCAACAGGGATAAACTCACCGAGGGCTTGAGGAATACAATAGAATTAGTTGAGACAATGACTATGAACAATGAAAGGTTAACAATCCAATGCGCCCTTAGTTATGGAGGCAGAGATGAATTAATCAGGGCTATTAAAAAAGCGCTTTTCTTAAATCTTTCTATGAATGAGAT
Source organism: Nitrospirota bacterium (assembly GCA_037446295.1). Lineage (GTDB taxonomy): Bacteria > Nitrospirota > Thermodesulfovibrionia > Thermodesulfovibrionales > Dissulfurispiraceae > DYHD01. The sequence continues at coordinate 3,531 of JBBIIV010000057.1, read as the reverse complement.
TACCGAAGACCGTATCAGTAATTTGCTTGATACAGAAGGGGTGCCTGATCCGGATCTGATTATCAGAACGAGTGGAGAACAACGATTGAGCAATTTCCTGCTGTGGCAGTCAGCATATTCTGAGTTATACTTTACACCGACACTATGGCCAGACTTTACTAAGGAAGAACTGCTTGAGTCAATATACGAATATCAGATGAGAGATAGACGTTTCGGCAATATAGACCGCAGAACCGTTAAATGCATTCTAAACGTATAATTACAGCCTTAATCGCCATCCCCTTAATTTATCTTTACATTACAAGACTTCCGCCTCCATTTTTCCTTATACTGCTTATGATAATAGGAGCTCTCGCCCAGATCGAGTTTTATCGAATGTATAAGACTAAAAGGGTATTTATTTTTTTAGGGGTTATTTGCTGTATTCTGTTTTTGGGTTCAACTTTTCTGATTGATGCAGGCATCCTTGAAGGCGGCATTTTAAATCTGCATATAACCATTCTTGTATTATCGTTTATCATGATTTCTTCAGCCCGCCTGTTCGTTATTAAAGACCCTTCGGATTCCTTGAAAGACATTTCATCCGCTATTGTGGGGCTTATTTACATTCCTCCTCTGCTGCTTATGCAATGGTATCTTATGCTAAAAGGAGTTGAATGGATATTGTTTCTCTATGCTTGCGTCTGGTCATCTGATACCTTCGCATACTATATCGGCAAGGGAATCGGCAGGAGACGGCTGTATGAAAGCGTAAGTCCTAATAAGACGCTCGAAGGGGCTTTTGGTTCAGTAGTGGGTGGAATATTATCAGGGGGCTTGATGGGTTTGATTTTATTTAAAGATATAGATTTTTATATTTTTTTGATTTTTGGCGGAATAGTAGGATTTGTGACAATTGTGGGTGATCTCATAGAGTCAATGTTTAAAAGGGATGCTGGAATCAAAGACTCCGGCTTTTTGATTCCCGGACACGGCGGCGTCCTCGACAGGATAGATAGTGCCCTTCTTGCTGGCGTCGTATTATACTGGCTGGTGCTGATTTTATGAAAAATATTGTAATAATAGGTTCAACAGGCTCTATTGGCAGAACTTCTTTGGAAGTCATATCCATGTTTCCTGATAAATTCAAGGTTGTCGGTTTGAGCGCGGGTGGTAATGTTGCCCTCCTTTTGAAACAGATAAAAAAGTTCAAGCCTCTTGCTGCGGCGGTGACCGATGATAAGGCATATGACAGCTTAAAGTCTAAATTAAGCGGAAATTCTTCCTTTACTTTGCTTAAAGGCATTGAAGGGGTATGCAGCGTTGCGCAAATGCCTCAAGCCGATATTGTGATATCTGGCATAAGCGGTTCTGCAGGGCTTTTGCCCACAATATCGGCAATCAGGGCGAAAAAGACGGTGGCTCTTGCAAATAAGGAGTCTCTCGTAATGGCAGGTGAGATAGTTATGTCTGAAGCAAAGAAATTCGGGACTGTCATACTGCCCGTTGATAGCGAGCACAGCGCAATATTTCAATGCCTTGGGGTAACTGGGAAAGAATCCTTAAGAAGGTTGATATTGACCGCATCTGGGGGTCCCTTTATAGGCAGAACCCTTAAGCAGCTCGAGACCGTCTCTATGGAGGATGCATTAAAACATCCAAACTGGAACATGGGGAGGAAAATAACGATTGATTCCGCAACACTCATGAACAAAGGATTAGAGGTAATAGAGGCCCATCATCTTTTTAATTTACCACTTGAATGTATAGATGTCCTGATACATCCTCAAAGCATTGTTCATTCGATAGTCGAATTCTATGACGGCAGTTATATCGCCCAGATGTCTAAACCTGATATGAAAGGGCCTATCGCTTATGCCCTTTCTTATCCAGAAAGGCTCTCAAATGTAATGTCACCAATTGACTGGGAGGGACTGTCAACATTGACTTTTTTCAAGCCTGATAACGGATCGTTCCCTTGCCTTTCCCTTGCCTATCATGCGCTTAAGACAGGCGGGACTATGCCAGCGGTTTTAAACGGCTCTAATGAAACAGCTGTCAAGGCTTTCCTCGACGGGATTATTGGATTTAATGACATACCTGTTATAATACAAAAGGTCATGATCTCACACATTGTCCAGCCGGCTAACGATATCGATACTATTATAGATGCTGATAGATGGGCAAAAAAACAAGCAATAGGGGAAATAAATAAATGACATTTTTATCCGCGATACTTTTAATTGGGTTTTTAATTTTCATACATGAACTGGGACACTTCCTTTTTGCAAAATTAAGCGGGATTAAGGTGCTCAAGTTCTCTCTTGGTTTTGGTCCAAAGCTGATAGGCAGAAAAATAGGCGAGACTGAATATCTGCTTTCAGCTATACCTTTGGGCGGTTATGTCAAGATGCTTGGCGATGAACCCGAAGAAGAACTTGATGAGGCAGACAAAAAGAGGTCTTACAAGAATCAAACAATTTTGAAAAGGGCTGCGGTTGTATTTGCTGGACCTTTTTTCAATATTCTGACAGCAGTTGTAATATTCTTTTTTGTCTTTGTTATAGGGATACCAGTCTTACAGCCTATAATTGGCGAGGTTATGGAAAATACACCTGCAGCCAGAGCCATGTTGCAAAAAGGGGATAGGATTCTCGGTATTAACGACAGGCAGATTGATAAATGGACTGATATGACCAATATCATCCATCAAAGCCCTAACAAGCTGCTTTCTATGAAGATACAGAGGGGGTCCGAAACAATCCTGCTATCCATTACCCCCGAAAGCAAAATAAGTAAAGACATCTTTGGAGAAGACAAGGAAATAGGGCTTATCGGGGTTAAACCTTCAGGAGAATTCGTTACTGTGAGCGAAAATGTATTCTCAGCAGCATGGAATGCAGTAGTTAGAACATGGGAGATTATCTCCCTTACTGTTACGGGCATAATAAAACTGATACAGAGGATTATCCCAGCTGATACCATAGGGGGTCCGATAATGATTTTCAGCCTGGCTGAAAAGCAGGCTGAAGCTGGCGCATTGAGCTTCTTCGTCTTTGCTGCAATTATTAGCATAAACCTCGCTATACTGAATCTCCTCCCAATTCCAGTGCTTGACGGAGGGCACCTCCTTTTTTTGGGCATCGAGGCGATAAGGAAAAAGCCGTTGAGCGATAAGACAATATTGATATCTCACAGGATCGGCTGGGCGTTTTTATTGACCCTGATGGCATTTGCCCTCTATAACGATATCTTTAGGCTGATAAGCGGAAAGACATTTCCATGATGGGGGTTTTAAAAACATGCTCAATGTCATATCCGTCCAAAATCAATTTTTTGATGCTATACAATCGTATGAATATGATACGATTTCTGAAGCCAAAGCCACGGGTAACCTCGACAAATAGAAAATAGGGACAGCTACAATACTGTTCGGCATATATATTGCCATACAAAATTAGACAAGGTTACAAGGCACAACAAAGCAGGCAAAGGACAATTAATATGGGCTGTTTTTATGGCAGAGGCGCAGACCAACAATACCTAAAAAGA
>JBBIIV010000056.1:0-11758 GCA_037446295.1 Nitrospirota bacterium | reverse complement strand
TAAAACATTTTAATCGAGGTCGCTTCCTACTTCAACTATTTTGTGGACAACATCTGATTTGCACATTTCTCCTCAAAAAACTTCAAAATATACTGTGCAAGCTTTGATTTACGCCTTTATGGATATGCTGCTGTGGCTAAAGGATGAAAGGTAATCCGGCTCCGGCATTTGCTCCCTTCAGTATATTCTTGGTCTGCCGGTCAAATTCGCCTTTGCCGTTTGTCCTGTCTGATGGTATCTCAAGGCAACTATACCTTTGATAACACATGGTTCTATTTTGGGGTAATTTTATAGCGTCCAATTTTTCCAAATCGGCTCTGCAACACATATCCTCACGCATCTGGATCTGCACAGCGTTTTTCTTGTCCTCGAAGACGATTTGATTTTCAGCTTTTGTTTAATCCATTTAAAATATAACTCTATCCGCCCTATAAAATCCAATTTAGGGGATTTAATTTTCTCCTTTTAATTAGGTTATAATTAATGGACGTTTTGAAATCCGACTATATCCCATGCCCGGACAGAAGTTTTTTAGGTCTAACTACTTATGGGTGGGATCACAAAACAATAATATTATATGTTTTACTTTAACCATATTTATCTAATCTATTACAATATAGTCGATTTTTTATAATAGGAATATTAAACTTGCAATTTCTTGTAGTATTGCTGCAAGGCTGCCGTCGTCCATAAACTAAGGCTTTTTTGTCCAGAATCTTTTTTAACAAAGGGGGATAAGGGGGGTTGTTACAGAAGGATTCTCGACGCATTTCTCTTACGAGAATGACACATAAAATATATTTATAAATAGACACTATTTAGAGTCGGTCCATAAAGTCTATAAACTCATTATTTTGTCATTCCGACCGAAAGGAGGAATCTTAAAACTCTAAGATTTCTCACTTCGTTCGAAATGACAGAAAGATTTTCATACAATTTATAAACAGACGCTATTTAGCCATATAGGAGAGGGTAGGGGGTAGTATGCCAAAGATTTCTTTCGAGAAGCATTTACAGAAGCAGGAATTTCTCAATGTCATGAAAGGATATGAAAGGGAGTCGTTTGAGGTCGAGGTTCGCCATGATCCCCTTACTGGAAATACAAGCGTTTATAATAAACTTCTTAAAGGAAAGATTAAGGTAATATTCGGGACTTCAGACCAAGGGCTGATCGATGAAATGGTCCGTCAAAGCGAAAAGAATTGTATCTTATGCGGCGATAAGATTGAAAACAACACCCCAAAATATCCTAAGGAATTTTCTGAAGTCGGGAGGGTTTATCAGGGCGAGGCGGTATTATTTCCGAACCTTTTTCCAATAGCTAAATATCATGCTGTAATTTCTGTCTCCAAAGCCCATTTTCTCAAGCTGTGCGAATTCACCCCCGAACTGATATCGGACGCCTTCACGGCTTCTCAGATTTTTGTGAATTCAGTATATAGAAATGATCACTCACCTTTGTATGTCACTCTTAATGCCAACTACCTGTTCCCTGCCGGAGCGAGTTTTGTCCATCCGCATTTGCAATTGCTGATTACAACTGTTCCTTATTCATACCATAAAAGGTTGGCTGACGCCTGTTTTTCATATTACAGGGAAAACGTCTCCAATTATCACAAAGACCTGATAGAAGAGGAAAAAAGGATTGACGAAAGATATATTTCTCAAAAAGGCAACTGGCATTTGATAGCGCCTTTTGCCCCGAGCGGCAGCAATGAGATAATCGCCGTCCATGAGGATAAAGACGACTTCGGCGCCCTCTCATCAGCAGACATAATGGATGTTTCTACGGGAATCTCCGAAGTGCTTGCATTTTATGAAAAAATGGGTTTTTTAAGTTTTAATTTCACGCTCTTTTCTGTAAGGAATTCGCAGGAGGGAAAGGGATTCAATTGTCTGGTTAAAATAATGACAAGGCAGAATCTTTATCAAAATTATCGCAATGATGATTACTATTTGCAGAAAATACTCCAGTCAGAATTGATAATCTCATTACCGGAGGAATTAGCCTCCGGTCTCAAGGGGTTATCAAAAGGTTCAACTAATACATGAAAAAATATTACATATCTACCTTTGGATGCCAGATGAACATCCACGATTCCGAAAAGATGTCAGGCGTCCTAAAAGCCGAAGGTTATACCGAAGCGGGCGACCCATCCGATGTCGATGTCATTATTTTTAATACCTGCAGCATAAGGCAGAAGGCGGAACAGAAATTCTTCAGCCAGCTCGGAAAGATGAAGACCCTTAAAAAGATGAACCCGGAACTGAAAATCGCCGTCACCGGTTGCATAGCTCAACAAGAAGGGGATAGGATAATCCAAAAGGCCCCATATGTTGATTATGTATTAGGTCCGCAAAATATCAATCTTCTGAAGGATTTTATCGTTAAGGATGAAAAAGCCGTAGCAATTCAAGATAATCCTTATTTGCAGGATATTGAATTGCCGGCAGAGAGAACTGATACAGTAAAAGCATTTGTTAATATAATGTATGGATGCAATAATTTTTGCAGCTACTGCATTGTTCCATATACACGGGGACGTGAGAAGAGTAGATCGGCTGTATCCATTAACAATGAGATAAGGGAACTCTCCGAAAAGGGTTTTAAAGAGGTTACCCTTTTAGGACAGAATGTCAATTCATATAAGAGTGAATTGGATTTTCCTGGGCTGTTGAGAGAGATTGACAGAATAGGGGGGATAGAGAGGATTAGGTTTGTTACTTCACACCCTAAAGACCTTTCTGAAGATTTGATATTTGCCATAAGGGATATTGAGAAAGTCTGCGAACATATTCATCTTCCTTTGCAATCCGGTTCTTCAAGGGTGCTTGAATTGATGAACAGGAAATATACATATGATGAATATCTTAAAAAAATTCTAACAATCAGGAAGGAAATACCTGATATTGCTATCACATCAGATATTATCGCTGGATTTCCTCAGGAAACACATGAAGATCATGAGCTTACGATTAATGCATTGAAAGAAATTGAGTTTGACGGCATATACGCCTTTAAGTATTCTCAGAGACAGGGAACCATGGCATCCTTTATGGACGGTCAAATAGACGACGAGATTAAATCTGGCAGGCTGTATGAGATATTGGACATTCAGAATAAGATAACTGATAAGAAAAACAAGGCATTGGAAGGGAAAACTCAGAATATACTTATAGAAGGGCTGAGTGAAAAAAGCCTGTCTAAATTGACTGGCAGAACGAGATCCAACAAGATTTTTATTGCGCCTTTGCGCCACGGTTTAAAACCGGGCGATCTTGTGTCTGGATTAATAACAAAAGCTAACAGACATTCTCTTTTTGGAGAGTTTATTTAATCCTTTATGAAATTCACCGTTTTAACCCTCGGCTGTAAAACCAATCAGGCAGAAAGCGCAAGAATTGAAAGAACTTTATGTGAAGCCGGGCATAAAGTGGCTGATGTTAAAGATAAACCAGATATTTGCATAATAAATACATGCTCGGTGACCTCAAAGGCAGACCAGCAATCAAGACAGCTTATCAATAAATATCTAAGTAATGATATTAAGGTTGTTCTGACCGGATGCTATTCCGAATTGTATTATGAAAATCTAAAGCTTTCGATGCCAGATATAGAAATCATAAGGCACAAGGATAAACACGATATTTTAAGGAATATTAAAGTTGAATCTTCAGAAATAAAAGAACCTTATTCTCATCCCCGCCATAGACCTGCAGTAAAGGTTCAGGATGGATGCAACAATGCCTGCTCATATTGCATAATCCCGATGTCAAGAGGAAAATCTATAAGTCTGCCGCTTGATGAAATCATAGATGAGATAATGCATTATGAGTCATTGAATTATAGAGAGATTATCCTGACAGGAATTCATCTTGGGGCATATGGGTTAGATTTAATTCCAAGATTAACTTTATCAAAGCTTCTCAAAACAATTTTGAATAAGACTAGATTGATAAGAATAAGGCTAAGCTCGATAGAGGTGAAAGAAATAGATGATGAATTGCTTGAAGTTTTAATGGAAAGCCGTGTTTGTAAACATCTCCATATACCTTTACAGAGCGGAGACGATAAGATATTGATGGCAATGAATAGAACTTATAAAGTAGAAGATTTTCGCAAGAAAATAAAAAAAATACTTTATCTTTTTGATGATATCGCTATTGGAACCGATGTAATTGTGGGTTTTCCGGGCGAGAAATATTGTGAGTTCAGGAATTCTGAAAAACTGCTTGAACAAATTCCATTTTCATATCTACATGTATTTGCTTTTTCCCCAAGACCGGGTACAAAAGCCGCTCAATTACCTAAACAAATAGATGAAGAAACAAAGAAAATAAGATCTCTTACTTTAAGATCCCTTGGCGAGTTAAAAAAAAGAGCCTTCATTGTTAGAAATATAGGAAAGATAAAACAGGCTGTAATCGAAAGCATGACAGGAGAAGGTTTCACATGCACAACAGATAATTATATTAAGGTTGTCATACCACCAAGCGGAGGTCTCCAAGAGGGAATGTCGGTCAGTGTTAAACTTGATCGTTATAATAACGGTCGCATAATAGGGCTTCCTTTATTTTAAATCACAACCCCCTAACAAATATAATTTTTTAACCTGCCTATAAGTTAAACAGTCCTCAAAGGAAGTGGTTACATTCAAAGCTAAGATGATTTTCTAACGAATTTAATGACAGGTTATTAACATTTTTAGTTTATTTTGAATGTCTGATAAGATATATTATGTAAAATATTATAACGTGTTCGGCGATAAACCTATAATCAGCAATGTTTTATTAATCAAGACTTCGGAAAACGATTTATTGGTCTTTTAGAGTCTTAGACGGCTTATAATCACAGAGAATCTTCTTGAGTCATCCCCAAGCTTCTCAAACCATCAAATTAATCTTTAAGGTCATATAAAACGCAAGTTCCTATGAATTTTTTAAAAGGAGAAAAATTTAATTTTTTAAGCTGCAACAAAAAACTGAAATTTTGCATATATATATTTTCCTTGAATAAGAAAAAATTTTGAAGATGCAAATATCACTGATAACTTTAACGATATGACATAATAATTCTATTTATTTTTTAACCTTAGAAAATACTTAAAGAAAAGTGACTCTTATTTATTCCTGTCATCATAATGAAACCACATCAAATTATGTTGTCAATGATTAAGTATTAATGATAATATTGAGAGATGAATTTTATGGAGGACTACAGTGCGATATACAAAATACTTTATTCCTACTTTAAGGGAGGTTCCGTCTGAAGCAGAGGCAGCCAGCCATAAATTTTTATTAAAAGCAGGATATATCAGACAGCTCGCAGCCGGATTATATATATTCCTCCCTCTTTCATGGCGGGTATTAAACAGAATCAATAAGATTTTGCTTGAAGAAATGGAGGCGATTAATGCGCAAGAAATAACAATGCCCATTCTACACCCTGCAGAAATCTGGGAAAGGACAGGCCGCTGGTACGAAATTAAAGAGGAGATGTTCAGATTAAAGGATAGAGGCGGTAGGGATATGTGCCTCGGAATGACACATGAGGAAATAATGACATGGCTCGCATCAAAAGAAATCCGCTCATACAGGGAACTGCCCCAGATATGGTATCAGATACAAACAAAATTGAGGGATGAGGCGAGACCTAAGAGCGGCATTTTGAGAACAAGGGAATTCTTAATGAAGGACAGCTACAGCTTCGATATGGATGAGGAAGGCCTTGAGAAGAGTTATAATCTCCATGCCGATGCCTATCAAAAGATATTTTCAAGATGCGGCCTCAAATTCTATAAAGTTGAATCCGACCCTGGAATGATGGGTGGCGCATGCGCTCATGAATATATGGCTCCAAGTCCGGCGGGTGAAGACGATATAGTAATTTGCGATAAATGCGGTTACATTGCCAATGTAGAGATTGCTGGGTCAATACCCCGGGCAAATGAAAATGTCGAGTGGGAGATGGAGGAGTTGTTGACGCCTGATAAAAGGACTGTCAGGGAAGTATCTGAGTTTTTGAATGTGGACCCTTCTTTTTTTATAAAATCATTATTGCTGGTGGCTTCAGACGGATATATTCTAGTGCTTCTGCGCGGTGATCAGGAATTGCATGAAAAAAAGCTTGCTAAAATTATAGGTCAATTCAGGATAGCTCATAAAGATGAGGTATTGTCGCATTTAAACGTTGAAGCAGGTTTTATCGGTCCAGCCGGTTACAAAGGACGCATCCTCGCAGATAGTTCACTAAAAGAGGGAATTTATATAACAGGCGCAAATAAAATGAATTATCATACCAGAGGCGTAAGACCCGAAAAGCACTTTTCCGCCGAATGGAATGATCTTCATATAGCCCAAAACGGTGATTATTGTCCTAATTGCAGGAGTGAACTCAGGATTGAAAAGGTGATAGAGATAGGGAATATCTTCAAGCTCGGCACAAAGTATTCTGTCCCCCTAAATGCCCTTTTCCTTGACAATAAAGGAGTTGAAAGACCAATGATTATGGGGAGCTACGGGATCGGCCCTGCAAGGGTTGCAGCAGCTGCCGTTGAACAAAATCATGATAAAGATGGTATCATATGGCCAAAAAGCATAGCCCCATTCGATATTGAGATATTGCCTTTAAATATGAGTGATCCCAAAACGGTCGAATTATCAGAAGGGCTATATGCCAATCTTTCAGAAATATACAACAGTCTGACAGACAGGAATATGGATGTTCTTATAGATGATAGAGATGTCAGACCAGGCGTTAAATTTAAGGATGCGGACCTCGTGGGAATTCCACTTCAAGTGATTATAGGTGAAAGGTCTTTTAAGAACAATTATATAGAAGTCAAAAATAGGCGCACTAAGGAAATATTCAAGATTAATCCTAGGCATGCCGAAGCTGCAATTGTTAAAATCTATTATGATACAGCATAATTATCCGAACCCTAAATTATTTGCTGCGATAGATGTTGGCTCAAATACAATTAGACTCTTAGTCGGATCTGTAGAAGAAGATAAAGTCATTAGGGTTTATAAATCAAGGGCGGTAACGAGGCTTGGTAAAGGCATTTTTCAAAACTCGCTTTTAAATAAAGAAAATATGGATAAATCAGTTGATTATCTTATAGAAATTCAACATAAATGTGATAATTTAAATGTCAACGGGTTCATCGCAGTAGGAACGAGCGCATTAAGGGAGGCAAAAAATAGCGACTACTTTTTAGAGTTAGTTAAGCTCAAGACTAACATTGATATTAAGGTAATAACAGGTAAAAGAGAAGCTGAATTGACTCTAAAAGGCGTGATGTCAAATTTTTATTCTAAGGGAATAAGTTTAACAACTTGTGAAAGCTTCTTGATTGCTGATATAGGTGGCGGAAGTACTGAATGGGTGGTTTTTAATGGAATTAAGACTGAAGGTAGCCTTCCAATAGGAGCGGTTAAAGTATACGACCGCTTTATCATAAAAGACCCTCCATCACAACAAGAAATTCAAAGTCTAAAAAATTTTATTAATCAGCAAATTACTGATTCTGATTTAATGAAAAATCTTAAAAGTAATTTATACTCAAATGGCTTCGATTTTATAGTCACTGGTGGCACTGCTGCCACTCTTGCCACTATTGATTTAGGGCTGGGTGATTATGACGGAGACAAAATACATCTTCACCGAATTCCCCGCCCTACCCTTCAATTACTTTTTAACAAGTTAATTGCGATACCTCTTTCACAAAGACGATTGATTAGAGGGGTTGAACCTGATAGAGCTGATATTATAATCACAGGTGCGCTAATTTTATTATGCCTGATGGAGATTTTCAAAATTAATGAATTGATAGTCAGTGATTTTGGCCTTTTAGAAGGATTAATTTATGAGAGAAATCAGAGCCTAATTTATAGTGAAAACCTTGACAGTGATGTGGCTTTAAACAGAAATAAACTTTAGCTTCAAAAATGATAGATAAATTGGAGCTAATTCAAATTTTTTTTATTATTTAAGAAGTTAGAGAAATTAGTATGGTTTTGGTAAATACCTCTGAAATCTTAAAGAAAATCAGTTATGCATCAATGCGAGCAGGAAGAAATCCTGAAGATGTCAAACTCGTTGCTGTTACTAAAACAGTAAGCACTGAAATAATAAAAGAGGCTGCGGATATAGGGCTGAGGATATTTGGTGAAAACAAGGTGCAGGAGGCTCAATACAAGATTCTGTCACTTCAAACATTTTTTTTAAACTCTCACTTTAATGTTCAGTGGCATTTTATAGGACACTTACAAAAAAATAAAGCCAAATATGCTGTGAATTTGTTCGATCTTATCCATACTGTTGATTCCATCGAATTAGCAATGGAGATAAATAAATATGCCGAAAAAACAAGCAAGCGCCAGAAGGTGCTTATACAGATTAAATTATCTGACGAAGAAACCAAACATGGTATTACAGAGGACGGTTTACCAAATTTAATAGATGTTATAAAATCGCTAAAAAATATTGAGTTATCCGGTCTTATGACAATGCCGCCATTTTTTAAAAACTCTGAAGACGCAAGACCATATTATAGAAGATTAAGGGAAATAAGAGATGATATAGAAAGAAAAATGCTCTTTTTACCAGAACTTTCTATGGGCATGTCAAATGATTATGAGATAGCCATAGAAGAAGGTGCAACATTGGTAAGAATTGGAAGCGCAATTTTCGGAGAAAGATTTTAGTTTACATTTAAAAACAGCTAAATACCATAGATTACTTAAAGTCGAAAAATAGAGATAGATCTGCAAACCTGTTGATTTGTTCGTCATTTCGAGCATCCAACGGGTGTGAGGAATATTTTTTGGAAGGCAGCAAGATTCTCCTCGGACACATTCGCTTAGCTCAGTGCATGGTTTATCCCGAGCGATAAGGAAAGATTTTTCGTTGCATTCGGAATGGCATAGAGTGAGGGATCGGAATTACCATTTTCTATCTCTATTTTTCGGTTAAAGTATTTTAAAGGGGATACATATGGCCAAAAACTTGGTTGAAAAAATACTCGAATCCCATATGATATATGGCGAATTGAAGGCGGGCAATACAATCGGCGTCAACGTTGACCAGGTATATACTCAGGATGCCACAGGCACTATGACATGGCTCGAGTTCGAAGCCATCGGCATAGATAGGGTAAAAGTACCTCTTGCAGTATCCTATGTTGATCATAACATGCTTCAGTCCAACTTCATGAATGCAGATGACCACATCTTCCTGCAAACCGCAGCGGCAAGATTCGGCGCATATTTCTCAAGACCCGGAAACGGCATATGCCATCAGATTCATCTTGAAAGATTTGCCATGCCCGGAAAGATAGCCCTTGGAACAGACAGCCACACGCCTACAGGCGGAGGCATCGGCATGCTCTCAATAGGCGTAGGCGGTCTTGAAGCCGCAACCGTCATGGCGGGAGCGCCTTTTGAGATAGTCACCCCTGGAATTGTCCTTGTCAGGCTTAAAGGCTCCCTCAAAAGGCCTTATGTTACAGCAATGGACGTAATATTGACACTTCTCAGACTCCTGTCCGTAAAGGGAGGGGTCGGCGAAATACTTGAGTACGGAGGGCCGGGGGTTGAAACTTTAAATATTACGGAGAGGGCTACTATAACCAATATGGGAGCGGAGTTAGGGGCTACAACATCGGTATTCCCCAGCGATTTGAAAACCCTTTCATTCCTGAAAGCCCAGGGAAGGGAGAAGGACTGGATAGAATTAAAGGCGGATGAAGATTCGGAATATGCAGATATTATCACTCTCGATCTGAGCAATATAGAGCCGATGATAGCACAACCTCACAGCCCCGATAACGTCGTTCCGGTGAGGAATATCTCCGGACAAAAGGTAAATCAGGTATGCATCGGAAGCTGCACCAATTCATCTTATCAGGTGATGAAAACGGTTGCATCGATACTCAAAGGCAGGACAATTCACAAAGGAGTCAGTCTCCTGATTAATCCCGGTTCCAAACAGGTCTATCAAATGCTCTCCCGCGAAGGGCTGACAGCCGACATAATAGCGTCCGGAGCAAGGATTATGGAGGCGTCATGCGGCCCTTGCATAGGAATGGGAGGGGCGCCGGGTTCCGCCCACGTCTCCGTCAGGTCATACAACCGCAATTTCAAGGGAAGGTCAGGCACAAAAGACGCCCTCGTTTATCTCGCAAGTCCAGTCTCCTGCGCTATATTCGCCATTAAAGGGGAGATTATCAATCCCGAGGACTTCGACGCCGAAATACCGGTGGTAGTCGAGCCTGAGAGTTTCCTTATCAACGACAACCTGATTATTCCCCCGCCGGAGACATCTTCAGAAACCGAAATAATAAAAGGGCCTAACATTAAAGATGTCCCGGTAAAAGAATCTTTAAAAGATAATTTAGACGTTGAAGTCCTTTTAAAGCTCGCCAATAATATTACGACCGATGACATAATGCCTGCAGGCTCTCAAGTGCTCCCATTTAGGTCGAATATACCAGCTATTTCCGACTTCGTATTCAGAAATATAGATGAAACATTCAGTTTAAGAGCAAAGAAAGCCAAAGAAACAGGCGGCGGGGTGGTTGTAGGAGGAGATAATTATGGACAAGGCTCTTCAAGGGAGCATGCAGCCATAGCGCCTATGTATCTTGGTTTGCAGGCCGTGATAGCAAAATCATTTGCAAGGATACACAGGGCTAATCTCATAAACTTCGGTATCCTCCCACTCCTTTTCACCTCTGATGATGATTACATGAAAATCGAACAGGGAGACAGGATTCTAATAAGCGATCTTAGAGAAAGCATCAACGGTGCTCAGAGATTTAAAGTCGAAAATAAAACAAAAAAATACATCTTTGAGGTAACATCCAACCTGAATGAAAGGGAAAAGGAACTAATCCTCAATGGAGGTCTTCTGCCTTATACAAAGGCAAAAAACTGAATATTTTTTGAAGGAACCCGGACATTGATGCACGGGTTCCTTCAAAGTTAAACACACTTCCTAAATACCACGGTTACTCTCCGCCAATCGCCCCAAAAATCATACCCGATATCGTCGCAAACACGATTACAAGACTTATATAAACAAGGGTCTTCTTCAATCCTATAGCGCTTCTAATGACCAGCATGCTCGGCAGGCTCAAAGCAGGGCCCGCCAAAAGCAGCGCCAATGCAGGGCCCTTACCCATCCCGGAACCCATCAAACCCTGTATAATTGGCACTTCGGTAAGGGTTGCGAAATACATAAACGCTCCTGCAATCGAGGCAAAAAAGTTTGCAGAAAAAGAATTTCCCCCCACTAAAGACGCCACGAGGCTGGAAGGTATAATCCCCTCGTGCTCCGGCCTTCCCAGTAGAAATCCCGCAGCAAGAACCCCCACAAGCAATAGAGGCAGGATTTGCAAAGCCAACGCCCATGATGATTTTGTCCATTCGGTTAATTCGGATTTACCGAACCACTTAAGGAGCATTAATATCAGGACTATAAAAAAGAAACCCGTAATCCACCATTTATAGTTAAAGACAAGCAGCCACAAACTCTCATCTTCCAGAGGTCTTCCCAAATTGGCGAATACGAGGATTGCCGTCATAGAAAAGAAAAACGAACCCGTTTTATAAAGAGGGCGGGCTTCTTCCTGCTCCTCAAAATCAAAGTCGTCAGTCGACTGCCGCAGCCTTTCCTCTTTTATAAATAGCAGGTGCATCAAAAGTCCGATTATCACACTGAATAAAACAGCGCCTATAGCCCTTGCCAGTCCAA
>JBBIIV010000055.1:0-11992 GCA_037446295.1 Nitrospirota bacterium | reverse complement strand
TTGATGGGCTTGGCGCTATAGGTGCGTCTTTTTAAACTGCACTTTTTGGGTTAAACATGACCAATAAAAATATTGTATTACTGATACTTCATGTTGTTTATCGGACACTACTGATCCAGCTAAAAATAGGCATAGGGATGGAGCATATGCCATTTGGGGAATTTGAGGCAAATGCGATGTATTTTATTATAGGGATTCTTAAGTATAATCTCATGGCAGCGCAGAAATATTTTGTTGTAAAGGAGAGGGATATCAGGGCAGCACTATAAATACACTTAGGTGGAGATTTACACAGATATCGGCGTGGATAGTAGAGCATGCAAAAATAGCAAGGCTAAAAATAGCTGCCACGGTGGAGAAATATTAACATTATTTGAGAATGATAAAAAGGATCCAAGCGATTAACATCCCATATTATTAGATAAATTAGCAGAAATATAGATTGGAAGCAAAAAGATTATAAGGATAAGAATGTCTAAAATAGAGGAGATTTGTTAATTTTGAGGGTTAAAGGAGGCATTATTTAAGACGAAACTTTAGAGATGAGCAAATTTTAGGAGTTTTCTAAGAAAACTATCCATAAGAGGAATTAAAAAATACCCGAAAATGGATGAATAGCGGGTATGCCAAATTCTATGTCTATTTTTCGATTTCGGAGTAATCTGCCTTCTCGCATCTTAATATAGTGTATAATTAATCATTAAAATACTTGATTCTGAAAATGAAAAATCGTAATGATCTGATAAATGAACTATCATGGCTTTGCGGTATAGTGCCTGAATACTGGGATATCTTTGGCAATAGGTATGAAGCCTCTCAGGACACTAAAGAAGCTATTCTCAGGGCTATGAGAATTAAGATAGATACCGAGCAGGAGATTTCTGAAGCTATTGCTAATATCTATAACAAACAATGGCTTTCGTTTATTGAGCCCGTTAAGGTCTTATCTATTAATAATCAGCCTTTTGTCTTATCCTTATTCATCCCTGTTAGCCCTGGTGATGAGGGCAGGCTTGTCATATATTGCCGAATCGAGGGTGAAGACGGTGGGATGAGCGATTTTACAGTTTATAGCGATTCCTTTCGGGTTGTCGAGGAAAAATGGATAAACAATCAGAGATACTTGAAGATAGATATTCGTGATGACCGCCAAAGGGAAACAGGCTATTATTCATGCCTTGCGAGATGCACAGGAGGAACACGCGAGGTTTCAGGCGTTACAAAGATAATAATAGCGCCTGATGCTTGCTACATTCCCGCGGAACTTGAACATGGGAGAAAACTCTGGGGGCTTTCGCTTAATCTGTATTCAATTCGCTCCAGATGGAACTGGGGATGCGGCGACTTCAGGGATTTGAGCCTTGTGGCAAACTGGCTCACAGAATTAAACGCAGGGTTTGCTGCTATAAACCCGCTTCATGCCTTATTAAATAAAAGCCCTTATGATATTAGTCCCTATTCACCTGTAAGCAGACTTTATAAAAACCTTATATATCTAGATATAGAGAATGTGCCTGAGGTTCTTGAGTCTAAAAAGTCTCGGGCAGCAATGAAGACAAAGTCATTCAAGGATGCGATCAAAAAACTTAGTGAGTCTGATTTAGTTGATTATGATGAAATCGCCTCTCTCAAGGAAGGAATATTGCGCTTTGCTTTTGAGAATTTTTATGAAGAGCATTACAAAAAAAATACATTCAGGGACAGGAGCTTTAACCGCTATTTGATGGAAGAAGGCGATCAACTTCAGGCATTCGCCTTGTTTTGCGTCCTTTATAAAATGAACGGCTCAGAAGGATGGCATAGGTGGCAGAGAGGCTTTCAGGTTCCTTCCAGCGAGGAGGTTTGCAGATTTAAGCAAGGCAATGAAAAAGAGATACTTTTTTATTGTTACATTCAATGGCTTTTAGATTTGCAAATAAAAAATATCGCTGAAACACTCAATAATTCAATGGCTGTGGGCTTGGTGTTTGATCTTGCGATAGGTTCTACGAGCGGCGGCAGCGATGTTTGGAACTATCAAAAGATCTTCGCATCCGGTATTAATGTTGGCGCTCCACCTGATGATTTCAACCCCACTGGGCAGGACTGGGGATTTCCTCCGTTAATTCCTGAAAGACTGAGAGAGACTGGTTATGAATTTTTTATCCAGACAATTAGAAAAAATATGAAATATGCAGGGGCTTTGAGGATAGACCATGCATTGGGGATGTTCAGGCTTTTTTGGATACCTGACGGAAGTTTGCCATCAGAAGGCGCATATGTAAAGTATCCTTCAGAGGACCTACTCAGGATTATAGCATTAGAGAGTTTCAGGAACAAGACATTGATTATTGCGGAAGACCTGGGCACAGTGGGCGAGAATGTTCATGATCGGCTTAGGGAATTTAAGATGCTGTCTTATAAATTGCTTTACTTTGGGAGAAATTACCCTGACCCATCTTTTACGCCTCCTGAGAGCTACCCTCAAAATGCATTGTGCTCTGTCACAACTCATGACCTTGCGACAATATGCGGCTTCTGGGAGCTTCGCGATATAGAGGTCAAGAAGGCTCTGGGATTGTATGTCAACGAAGAAAAATATCTCAAACACAAATCTGATAGAGAGAGAGATAAGGAACTTCTTTTGCAAGCGCTCAGGATGCTGGGAATTCTTTCTGATGAGATTCCTTTGAATAATCTAACTGTTGCCCCTATGAGCTTTGAATTATGTCTTGGCATTTATGAATATCTTGCGAGAACTCCTTGCATGCTTGTCTCAGTCGGACTTGATGATATACTCGGCGTCTTAGAACAGCAAAATCTACCGGGTGTAGTTGATTTATATCCATGCTGGAGACAGAAGCTGCTTTTGCGGTTGGATGATATTGTCTCTGATACTAGATTTTTAGCTCTTTCGGACATGTTTAAGAGAAATAGCAGGCAATAAAAACATTTAGCTCTGGGGGTCCGTTTAGACTCTAATAAAAAGAGGCGAGATTGTTGTCAGTGATTATCGTATTCTGTTTTTTGAGTGCTTCTCTTATATATTTGGGGAGTGAAAAAATCCCCATATGAGTCTTTGAGTCATAAAATCTAAGTTCCCCCTTTGTGTCTGATAGCCTTGCCTCGATTTGTTCATGCGATAGATGGATAGGATCTGCCTCCTTTGATGCAATGATGAACCCCCAGGGTGTGAAAAACGACGGGACATTAACAATATATGGTCTAACAACAGGAAATACCTGCGACATTGTATTTGCTATCGAGCTGAAGATGTGCAAGTTGTGGACAGCGCTTGACGCAGCTTGAGTAACCGCTATCCCGTCATCTGAGAGGCGGCTGTAAACGAGTTCATAGAATTCTTGAGTATATAACATAACGGCAGGGCCTCTATCAACAGGTTCGGGCAAATCGAGTAGAATAACATCAAATTTATTTTCTTTACTGAGAAACCCTCTGCCGTCCTCAAGAAAGAGTTTCACCCTTTTATCATCGAAAGACCCTTGATGCCACTCTGGAAGAAATTTTTTGCAGATCTCAACTACTTCTTTGTCGAGATCAACGACAAAAACCTCCTGTATGGATGAATATCTAAGGACTTCCCTTGCAGTAGCTCCTTCCCCGCCTCCTGCTATCAGAACTTTAATAGGTAGGGCATGAGTAACCATTGCGGGATGCACAAGCGCCTCATGATAGATGAACTCATCAGATTCTGATGACTGCATTTTCCCGTCCAAAATAAAACATTTACCGAATGTGCCGGATTTTATAATCTCTATCTGCTGATAATGAGACGCGCCCTGATAAATTATATTTTTAAGTGAGTAAAAAGCACCTTCGTCTTTGCTGGTTTGTTCAAGAAACCATTTGAAGTTCTGCATCGCATACTTTGTGAGGGAGCTTCTCGTTTGAAGGAGAAAGAATTCCCCTTTTCATCTCAAAGATAGAGGGATTTTTACACTTGAATTGCTCTATGAGGTATTGAGCGGCAACCTCAGGTTTAATAACATCTCCACATGTAAAAATATCTACCGCCGCATAGGCATATTCGGGCCATGTATGGATTGATAGATGCGATTCGGCTATAACTACCATGCCGCTTATTCCGAATGGATTGAATTCGTGGAAGGAAACATCGATAATAGTGGCTTTTGCTTCTTTTGCTGCAGCGACAAGTGACTCTTTGACTTTGTTTAAATCTTTTAAAACCTCTGGATTACAATCCTTCAATTCCACCAAAAGATGGGTACCTAAAGCATACAATTCCCTACCCTCCTTAATCTCAAGGATCGAAAAAAAGCAATGCTTTTAAGCTAAATACAATATAAGATAGAGAATCTTTTTGTCAAGAAAAATTTAAAAAGGCAGAATGTTGGGCATCCTGAACCCTTTTTTACCACCTTTTTTGAACATCTTCATCATCTTTTTCATTTCCAGGTATTGTTTGATGAGTCTGTTAATGTCTGATACAGATGTCCCGCTTCCAATGGCAATTCGCCTTCTTCTGCTGCCATTAATTATTGAGTGGTCAGCTCTCTCAAGAGGAGTCATTGAATTAATAATTGCCTCTATTTTTACAAACTCCTTCTCGTCTATCTTTGTATTCTTTAATGTCTTATTCATTCCGGGGATCATGTTGAGCAGGTTTTCAAGTGGACCCATATTTCTAATTTTTTTAAGCTGCTCTCTGAGGTCTTCAAAGGTGAAGGTATCTTCGAGCAGGGTCTTGCGGAGTTTCTCAGCCTCTTTTTGATCGAATGCCTGCTGAGCCTGCTCTATTAATGTAAGGACATCGCCCATGCCAAGTATTCTTTTTGCAATTCTGTCAGGATGAAAAGGCTCGAGCATATCGATCTTTTCGCCGACACCTATAAATTTAATCGGCTTTCCGGTGACGCTTCTGATCGAAAGGGCTGCCCCACCCCTTGCATCGCCGTCCATTTTTGTAAGGACGATGCCGCTTATATTTATCTGTTCATTAAAGCTTTTAGCCATTGTAACTGCGTCTTGCCCTGTCATAGCATCGGCAACGAGAAGAACCTCTTTAGGGCTGACCTTTGAGCGGATATCCTTAAGCTGGCTCATGAGTTCATCATCGATATGCAGTCTGCCGGCAGTATCAATAATTACGATATCCCTGCCATCCAGCCTGGATTTTTTCACAGCTTCTTCGCACAAAATCGATGGGTTTTTGATTTCCTTAGAATTAAAAACAGGGATGTCAAGCTGTTTTCCGAGGGTTATGAGTTGGTCTATAGCTGCAGGACGTTGTAAATCAGCGGCAACGAGAAGGGGTCTCCTGCCTTCTTTTTTAAATATCCTTGCAAGTTTAGCAGAGGTAGTCGTCTTCCCGGATCCATGGAGCCCTACCATCATTATTATAGTTGGAGGATTCGGTGACAATTGAATCCGTTCATTTGTATTGCCTAATAAAGCACAGAGTTCATCATAAACTATTTTTACTACCTGCTGTCCAGGGGAGAGGCTTTCTAATACGCCTTCGCCAATTGCCTTTTCCCTGACATGCTGAACAAAATCTTTTACAACTTTAAAATTGACATCAGCCTCAAGAAGCGCCATACGGATTTCCTTAAGAGCTGAATCAACATCCTCTTCCTTAAGTATTCCTTTGCCCTTTAGTTTTTTGAAGATCCCCTCGAGTTTTTCACTTAAACTATCAAACATCTACCGCTCCTGTGGCAGAAAATATTTTTTATAAAGTTCATGAATGAACCTTGTCTAAGCTTGCTGCTGGGAGGTTCAATCATAATGCAGGGTTATTTTAAAAATACATGCAAAGAATGTGTAACTGGAACTGGCACCTTAAAATTAGAAGAAAGAAAAGCAAGCCTCTTTAAGTTATAACCTAATAACTTTTTTCAAAAGAAAGACAGCGGTTATAAAAGAGAATCTATTTTTGCTTTAATCTGCTGTTTGGGAACTGCTCCAACAATTTGATCTACCTTTTGCCCATCTTTGAAGAACATTATTGTAGGAATTCCCATGATTTTATATCTTGTGGCTATATCTGAGTTTTCATCAGTATTTAATTTCCCTACTTTAATCCTGCCAGCATATTCTTTTGAGAGCTCTTCTATCGTGGGAGCCACCATTCTGCATGGACCACACCACACCGCCCAAAAATCTACCACCACAACGCCTTTTGACTTCAAAACCTCATTATCCCATGAAGCGCTTGTAAGCGCCACTACGCCTTCCGCCATCTGATATGCCCTCCGTTTTAAGATACTAAAGTCAAATTATACTTACAAATCTGTTTCTTTGTCAATTTTACTTGCAACTTTAACGAATCTGATTATTTCATCAAAAATTCAATTGCTGACTTATAAATCCCCTCTTTATCAAGTCCGAAAATATTTCTGAGTATTCGCGGTGAGCCGTGCTCGACAAAAACATCATCAATCCCGACTCTTTTTATCAATACATCTGAAAAGCCTGCATCATTAAAGGTTTCTAATACCGCGGAGCCAAAACCCCCTGCAAGTAAATTCTCTTCAACTGTGATGAATCTTTTAATCTTCATTGCGAGAGCGCACATAAGTTCTTTATCAAGAGGCTTTATAAAGCGGGCGTTTACCACCGTTGTCCTAATAGATTTATCAGCAAGCATTTCAGAAGCTTGAAGGGACGGATATACAGTATGGCCGACCGCTATAATTACGGCATCGCCTCCTTCTGTTAGCACTTCGGCTTTACCGGGTTTTAATTCAGTAAGACCTTTATCTTTACTTGGTTCCCAGTGAATATTGCCTCTTGGATATCTGATGGCCGAGGGTCCATTAAACTCTATTGCGAACCTTAGCATAGCCTTTAATTCATATCCGTCTTTGGGAGCCATAAAAAGAAGATTTGGTATGCTTCTCAAAAATGATATATCGAATAACCCCTGATGGGTAGCTCCATCTTCACCCACTATCCCAGCTCTGTCAATGGCGAATACGACAGAGAGATTCTGGAGGCAGACATCATGGATAAGCTGGTCGTAAGCTCTCTGCAGAAAAGATGAATAGATAGCGATAACCGGTTTAATGCCTTGAGTTGCTAAGCCAGCAGCAAATGTAACTGCATGAGGTTCAGCTATACCCACATCATAAAGTCTATCCGGAAATTTCTGAGCAAATATAGAGAGTCCAGTCCCTTCTTTCATAGCAGCTGTTACAGCAACAATCCGGTTATCGTCTTGAGCAAACTCCGTTAAAAATCTACCGAATAGTTCGCCATAAGTTAAACATTCATCAACCTGCCGCTCCTGCGAATCCCGACAAATCCCTGCATCAACCTTGAAGGGTCCTGTTCCATGATATATACAAGGATCAATCTCGGAATATTTGTAACCTTTTCCTTTTTTCGTCACAACATGAATCAGTGTAGGCTCAAAGCTATCTTTTAGATTGATTAATGTGTCAATGAGAATTGATATGTCGTGTCCATCAATAGGTCCTACATAATTGAAGCCCAAATCCTCAAACAGCCCGCCGGGAAGGAAGAAACCTTTTATGCTGCCCTCTGCCCTTTCAGCTATCTTTACAACGGATTCTCCTATTTTAGGGATGCCTTCGATTATAGCCTTGGTATCCCTCTTGAAGCGTCTAAAAAAAGACCCTGTAAGAATCTTATTTAGATAATTTGAGAGAGCGCCGACATTTGGCGAGATAGACATATCATTATCATTAAGTATGACAATGAGGTTCCTTTTTAAATGGCCCGCATAATTCAGCCCTTCAAACGCAAGCCCTGATGTCATAGCGCCATCGCCTATGACGGCAATGACATTGAAATTCTCTTTTTTGAGATAGCCAGCCTCGATAATGCCTGATGATGCCGATATCGAGGTTGAACTATGTCCGGTGCCAAAAATATCATGAGGACTTTCAGAGATTTTTGGGAATCCTGAGAGTCCTCCCAGCTTTCTTAGAGTGTGAAAGTCTTTATACCTACCAGTCAGCAATTTATGAGGGTAGGATTGATGCCCGACATCCCATATAATTTTATCCCTTGGCGAATTGAAAACATAGTGCAAGGCTATTGTCAGTTCAACTATCCCAAGATTTGATGCAAGATGTCCACCGTTTATAGAAACCCTTTGTATGATAATTTCTCGCAGTTCTTGCGCGAGAGCATACATCTCATCAATCTTTAAGTTTTTGAGAGCACGAGGGGAGTCTATTTGTTCAATAATCATAATTAATTATTTCTATTTAACAAATACAGCGCAATCTTTCTCAGAGGGTCTGCTTTTTTATCAAATGATTTCAATGCCTCTATTGCGCCGCACAGGACTTCTTCAGCCTTTTCCCTTGACTTTTTCAGTCCGTAGAGCGACGGATATGTCATTTTTTTCTTTCTCTTATCCGAGCCAACGGGTTTACCAAGTTTTTTTGAATCACCTTCGACATTTAGAATGTCGTCTATAACCTGAAAGCCAAGCCCTATATTTCTGCCATACTCAGTAAGGCTATTGAGTTCTCCCTGCTGACAGTTGGCAATTATACCGCCCATCCTGACGGAAACTGTCAAAAGGACTCCTGTCTTTTTGGAGTGAATAAAAGATAAGGTTTTTGGGTCTGGGGTTAAGTCTTCTGACAGGATGTCTTCAGCTTGCCCTCCTACCATCCCGCATGCGCCAGAGGCAAAAGCGACCTCTGATATAATTTTACAGATTGACTTCGGAGCAATATTTGCACCACTTTTCAAATTTGATGAGAGCAGATAAAATGCCTCTGTCAGGAGGGCGTCTCCAGCGAGTATCGCCATAGCCTCTCCAAAAACTTTATGATTGGTAGGTTTACCTCGTCTCAAGTCATCATTGTCCATTGAGGGAAGGTCATCATGAATCAGTGAATAAGTATGAATAAACTCGAGAGCGGAAGCATAATGGACTATATCATCGAGTCTTCCGCCCCCGCAAGCTTCATAAGAGGCAAGGCATAAAATAGGTCTTATCCTTTTACCTCCTGCCATAAGGGAATAAACCATTGCGGATTTAAGTCTGGCAGGATGTATTTTCAAATTAGAAAAATGATCCTCCATGAAGGAATCAATCAGCCGTTTTTTTTCTTTGAGATAAGATTCTATTTCCATAAATCAAAATGCCTGTTTTTATAATATCTGCCTAAATGTATATTATTATATCCTTTAAGCGAAAAGTAAAGAGGACGTTTATATTTATTTTGGATACCAGCGCTTATTTATGATACCGTTAAGCACTCTATATTGTTATCCCGAAGCTAATTAGAGCCTGTTTATAAACTCTCATTAGTATAAAAGGCTGTCATTCCTGCGAAGCTTGTCCCTGCAGGCAGTAAGCAGGGGGCAGGAATCCAGGGTTTCCCACGAAAGTGGGAATCCAATTCATTATGTCTGGATGCCCGACTAAAGACCCCCGACTGCAAACTTCGAGGGCAGCTTCGGGCATGACGAAAAGAAAAAACGGCAATTTATAAACAGACTCTAATTAACTCGAGGCATTTGCCAATATCAGTATGATGTTATTACATTTTTTTCTGGAGATTTTTCAGAAAAAATTTTTTTCATGCTATATAATATACTCATAAAAGAAGTCGCTGAAATTCACATGAAACCTAATTGCAAATTTACAATTAATTCAATTTTTGTTGCATTGCCGATCATTTTGTCTATTATAATCATAATGTTTTTTTTGCCTGCCTGTGATAATGCAAAGCCGATCAAGATAGGTTTTGTCGGAGGCCTTACCGGCAAATACTATGATCTTGGAGTTTCAGGAAGAAACGGCGTTGTTTTTGCTCTTGAGGAAATAAATAAAAAAGGGGGCATAAGGGGACGAAAGGTTGAACTGATAATAAAGGATGATATGCAGGATGTAAAGGTTTTAGAAAAGTCGGTTTCTGAACTTCTTAAAGAAGGCGCAGTTGCTATAATAGGACCTTTCACAAGTGGAATGTCATTAATTGCTCTTCCCTTAATAAACGAAGGGAAAATTGTCATGATAAGCCCAACCGCTACAAGCTCAAAATTAGCAGAGAAGGATGACCATTTTATCAAGATAAATTCTAATATATCTGTTTTTTCCGAACCTTTGGCAGATTATGCATCGAATAAAAAAGGATTAAAGAATATATCCGCCATATACGACCTTCATAACAGGGCATATTCAGAAGAGTTTCTTGCAACTTTTAAATCAAGATTTCAAAAAAATGGGAAGAGAGTTATCTCGGAAACAGGCTTTGCCCATTCAGAAAAAATATCTTATTTGAAATTGAGCCATGAACTTTTAAAAAACAATCCAGACGGGATCTTGATTATAGCAAACACCTTCGATACATCCATGATATGTCAACAAATAAGAAAGGTTAATCCACGAATCCCGATTTTTTCAAGTCCATGGGCAATGACAACGGATATTACATCTCTGGGAGGCAAATCTGTAGAGGGATTAATATTCGGTCATTCCTATTTTCCCGATATCGATATTCCTTTATTTAAAGAATTTAAAATGAATTACGAGAAGCGTTTTGGCAGAGAGCCTGATTTTGTTTCTGTTAAAGGGTATGATGCTGCTAATATGCTTTTTATGGTACTTGCCGAGATACAAAATAGCAAAAACCTTAAGGAAGCCATTATCAAAAAACAAAGATTCAAGGGTGTTGCAGGTGATTTAGAGATAAATGAATATGGCGATATAACAGAAAAAGGCTTTATAGTTATCATTAATGATGGTAGATTTGTTAGACTTCATTAAAACATGAGGATTAAATTCAATTCAGACCTAAAAACTCTGCTTTCAGCAAGCGCGATTATAGCGGTGCTTATCCCTCTTTCTATCATTAGTGTTGCCGTATTTTTTATCTTAACGAACATTATGCGGCAGGAAATCATGAGCAAAAATCAAGCCCTCGCACACTCCGTTTCAGGAAAGATAGAAATGTATTTAAATGCCCCCCTCAATGCGCTTCAACAGCTGCAATACGTCCTCGGAAAGAGCAAATCAAATTCGGATGATATGATCTATTCATCTCTGGAATCAGTAATAAAGAGCCACCCTTATTTCAGCGAGATAATGCTTATAGACCACAGCGGCAAGATAAAAAATCGCTACCCACATAATAAAGAGTATATAGGGCTTGATATGTCGGGGCAGAAATTTTATTTGGAGCCAAAAAAGCATAAGGATATTTATTGGTCGCCTGTTTCTATCAGTTTGACTGCCGATTACCCGACATCGTATATATCTTTGCCTTACCAGCACGGCTTAATTGTTGGACATCTTAATCTCCTCGCTTTAAGAGACATCGGTGAGAGGATCAAAGTAGGCAACGGCGGATATGCCATTATCACGGATCAAACTGGCACCGTTATATCTCATAAAGATTTTAGGTTTGTAAATGAACAGTTCAGTTTCAATTATCCTGAATTGGCGCAGATGTCTAAGAAAATAGGGACCTTTGAATATGATTTTATTGGAACGCCCTATCTAATAAGCGCAGCCTTAATTCCTCAAAACATGTGGGCTGTCCTTATCCTTCGCCATGCAAAAGAGGCATTTGCTCCTGTAAACAAATTAATTATTCTGATGTCTGCTGGTTTTATAATTGTGATTTTATTAATGTCTTTTATCTCTCTGGTGGCTGCCAGAAGATTATCTTTGCCGCTAACTAAACTGAAAGACAGCACCAAAAAAGTAGCATCAGGAGATTACCACGCCTCGCTGCAAACTGCCGACTTTGATTCTTATTCCGAGGTCATGGAATTGTCTCTTCAATTCAATGAGATGATAGAGGCAATAAAAAATCGTGAAGACGCCCTCAATTTTGCCAAATTTTCCATAGATAATGCCTATGAGGCTATGTTTTGGTTTGATTCTCAAGGTAAATGCTTAAATGCAAATATTTCTGCATCTCGGCTGCTTGGTTGGAGCAAGGACGAACTCCTGAAAAAATCCATCTGCGAGATTGATATTTATTCTTCAAAGAAAAGTTTCCACCAGAGTTATAATAAGCTGAGAGAGCTTGGC
>JBBIIV010000054.1:0-12087 GCA_037446295.1 Nitrospirota bacterium | reverse complement strand
CATTCCTGCGGAGGCGGGAATCAAGAGTTTCCCACGAAAGTGGGAATCCAATTCCTTATGTCTGGATGCCCAACTACAAACTTAGAGGGCAGGCTTCGCGCATGACGGAAATAAAAACGGCACCTTATAAACAGGCTCTATATAAATAACTCTCGATACTTGAGACTTTACTCAAAATTTTTTGCTGGGAAAGTTGAGTAAAATACATAAAACGATAGACTTGCATCGATTCCCTTGAAACTTATCACTGGATTCTAAATTTCCTTTTACCTTCTTCTAATATATCCCTGCCGTATATATCGTTAGCTACTATAACAGGAAAGCCTTCGACATATAATTTCCTAACTGCCTCAGGACCAAGGTCCTCATAGGCGACTATCTCGGCAGATTTGATGTGTTTTGAAAGAAGGGCTCCTGCGCCGCCGGTGGCTATAAAATAAACTGCCCTATGTTTTTGAATCGCCTCTTTTACGGCTGCCGATCTTCCGCCTTTGCCTATCATTCCCTTAAGTCCTTTTTCAATCATCAGGGGGGCGTATATATCCATACGGGAGCTGGTGGTGGGTCCGGCAGACCCTATTACCTTGCCAGGAAGGGGAGGGGTAGGTCCTACATAATAAATTACAGCGCCTTGTAAGTCAAAGGGAAGGGGTTGGTTATCTTTAAGGAGCGCTACAAGCCTTTTATGAGCGGCATCCCTTGCGGTATAGATATATCCCGTAATCCAGACTATATCGCCAGCGTTAAGTTCACTGATATTTTTTTCAGTTAAAGGTGTTTTTACTGTTTTTTTCATGGATTATAAGACTATCTCTTTATGCCTTGCGCTGTTGCACTGAATATTTATTGCCATAGGCATACTTGCTATATGACAGGGATAATGCTCGATATTCACCTCAAGGGCGGTAACCCTGCCTCCAAGTCCCATCGGTCCAATGCCAGTTTTATTAATCTCGCCGAGAAGTTCAACCTCCAAAGAAGCATATCTGGGATCGCTGTTTCTAACGCCAAGCTTCCTTAAGAGCGCCTTTTTAGACAGCATAGCGCACTTCTCGAATGTGCCGCCAATGCCTATCCCCACAATGATAGGCGGACATGGATTACCTCCTGCTTTCTCAACGGTCTCAAGCACAAAAGCCTTTATCCCATCCAGCCCCTCGGCAGGCTTAAACATCCTAACGGCGCTCATATTCTCGCTGCCTCCGCCCTTGGGAGCGGCAGTTATCTTGACATCTTCGCCTTCTACCATCTCAAAGTGCAGTATGCAAGGGGTATTATCTCCAGTGTTTTTTCTATCAAAGACTGGATCAGCAACGATAGATTTTCGATAAAACCCTTCGCTGTAAGCCTTTCTAACGCCCTCATTTACTGCATCCATAATATCCCCGCCTTCAAAATATACCCTGTTGCCCCACTCTATAAAAACCACAGCAAACCCTGTATCCTGACAGAGGGCAAGTCCTTCTTCACGGGCGATATCTTTATTTAAAAGAAGCTGCTCGATAACCGATTTGCCCACGGCAGATTCCTCGTGTCTCAAAGAAGCTTCAAATGCGGTGCAGACATCTTCTGGAAGCAACTTGACGGCGTCAAGGAAGAGACCTTTAACAGTTTCAACAATCTTTTCTCTGCTAATTTTTTTCGCAATCATCGTAGCCGAATCCAATTGAAAACAATTGCTGACTATAGTAGCAGAGGACTTTTATTAGTGTCAATATTTAAGCATATACGATGTTGACAACTCAATATATATAAAATTAGAATAAAAAACTGATTGATAGACTTTTTTCTTATTAACAGTTTTTAGTGTTTTAATGTTATGGGTTCGGCTTAAATATCAGAAGAAACAGGAGCTGCAAGAAAATGAAAATCAAGGATTTTTACAGTCACATTGTAGGCAAAAAGATATTAATGGCTTGCACAGGTTCTTTTTTGGCGCTTTTTATTATCATTCATCTCTTGGGCAATTCATCCATATATATCGGACCAGATGGCATTAATGCTTATACAAAGCAATTGCACAGTATGCCTGCATTAGTTTGGCTGTTCAGGCTCGTCATGGCAGCCCTTTTCACGCTGCACATAATAATAGGCATCCAGCTTTATGTGCAAAACAGCGATTCAAAACCGATTAAATATTCAGTAAAAAAATCTTTAAAAGCCACATTCTCTTCAAAAAACATGATATGGACAGGCATAGCGATAGCAGCATTTTTAACATACCACCTTCTGCATTTTACCTTTAGGATAACAGGCGCAGAACCGCTTGGGATTGATGCTCTCGGAAGGCCTGATGTGTATTCGATGGTCTTATTGGGGTTAAAAGATGTTCCTTCAGCTATAGTGTATATCTTCGGACTAACAGCCCTGCTTTTACACATCCTTCACGGGATTCAAAGCCTTTTTCAAACAACAGGACTCAGCAGCGAAAATATGCAGCCCTGCATCATCAAGGCTTCAAAAACCGCTGCCTTTGCTATCTTTATTGCTTACCTTGCAATTCCAGTCGTGATATTTGCTGGCATACTGACATATTAGGGAGGAAATACGGTGATACTCGACGGTAAATGCCCGAACGGACCACTTCAAGAAAAATGGGATATAAGAAGGCATGAACTTAAGCTCGTAAACCCAGCCAACAGGAGGAAGTATAAAATAATAATAGTAGGGACAGGGCTCGCAGGCGCCGCCGCCGCCGCCAGCTTGGGTGAGCTGGGTTACAATGTTGAAGCCTTCTGTTATCAGGACAGCGCCCGACGCGCCCACAGCATTGCCGCCCAGGGCGGTATAAATGCTGCGAAAAACTATCCCAATGATGGCGACAGTATATACCATTTGTTTTACGATACTATAAAAGGGGGGGATTTTAGGGCGAGGGAGGCTAATGTTTACAGGCTCGCTATGATAAGCAACAACATCATTGACCAGTGCGTAGCTCAAGGCGTCCCATTTGCTCGTGATTATGCTGGTTATCTCGATAACCGTTCATTCGGCGGCACGCAAGTCAGCAGGACATTCTATGCACGCGGGCAGACCGGACAACAACTGCTCATTGGCGCATATTCAGCTCTGAGCAGGCAGGTCAAAGCTGGGACTGTAAAATTATATCCTCGAACAGAGATGCTTGACCTTGTCGTGATTGAAGGCGAGGCTAAGGGCATAATAATCAGGGATTTGGTTACAGGCGAAATAAAGTGTCATGCCGCCGATGCAGTATGTCTTTGCACAGGCGGCTATTCTAATATCTTTTATCTCTCTACAAACGCAATGGGAAGCAATGTAACCGCAACATACAGGGCATATAAAAAGGGCGCTTATTTTGCAAATCCCTGTTATACTCAAATTCATCCTACCTGCATCCCCGTATCGGGAGATTATCAGTCTAAACTTACCCTGATGTCAGAATCTCTCAGAAATGACGGGAGGGTTTGGGTTCCCAGAAATAAAGGCGATATGCGCCCACCAGCAGACATTCCCGAAAATGAAAGGGACTATTACCTTGAACGCAAATATCCTTCATATGGAAACCTCGCTCCAAGGGATATATCATCACGGGCTGCTAAAGAGGTTTGCGATGATGGAAGAGGGGTAGGTCCAGGTGGAAGAGGGGTATATCTCGATTTTGGCGATGCGATCAAGAGGTTTGGAGAAAATACCATCAGAGAGAAGTATGGAAACCTATTTGAGATGTATGAAAGAATTACAGGCGAAGATGCCTATAAACAGCCCATGAGGATATATCCAGCCCCTCATTACACCATGGGCGGGCTCTGGGTTGACTATAACCTTGAGAGCAACATAAGTGGGCTTTTCGTTTTAGGAGAGGCGAATTTCTCAGACCACGGGGCAAATCGTCTTGGAGCAAGCGCCCTTATGCAGGGATTAGGAGACGGCTATTTTGTCATACCATACACAATAGCCAATTACCTCGCCCAAACCTCAGCCGGCAAGATAACTGATAACCATCCAGAGATTATAAAATCTCTCAACGATGTGTCACGGCATACAAAAAGGCTGCTCTCTATAAACGGCAAAAAGACTGTAAATGAATTCCACAGAGAGCTTGGCAAAATCATGTGGGATAATGTAGGGATGGCACGCTCAGCAGACAGCCTAACAAAAGCTCTTAAATTAATCCCTGCGCTTAGGCAGGAATTCTGGGAAAATGTTCGTGTTACGGGAACGGATACCGAACTCAATCAGGAACTTGAGAAGGCAGGGAGGGTTGCCGATTTCCTGGAGTTTGGCGAGCTTATGGCTCTTGATGCGCTTTATAGAAATGAGTCATGTGGTGGGCATTTCCGCGAGGAATATCAAATGCCTGACGGAGAAGCAAAAAGAAATGACGAGGATTTTTGCTATGTCGCTGCGTGGGAATTTAAGGGGGCGGGCAAAGAGCCTGAACTTCATAAAGAGCCTCTCTCCTTTGAATCCATACAACTAGCAGTAAGGAGTTACAAATGATGAATCTTACCCTTTTGGTCTGGAGACAAAAGAACACAAATGACAAAGGAAGACTTGAAAAATATGAGGCAAAAAATATAAGTGATGAAATGTCTTTTTTGGAGATGCTCGATGTAGTGAATGAAGAGATAATAAAAGAGGGCGGAGAACCCATAGCCTTCGACCATGACTGCAGAGAAGGCATCTGCGGTATGTGCTCTCAGGTTATAAACGGCGTTCCACACGGCTCTGCCGAAAGGACTACTGTATGCCAGCTCCACATGAGGCATTTCAAAGACGGCGATACTATTTATATCGAGCCGTGGAGGGCAAAAGCTTTCCCTGTGATAAAAGACTTAATTGTTGACAGAAGCGCCCTCGACCGAATTATTCAGGCAGGCGGTTATGTCTCTGTTCACACGGGCGGAGTGCCTGATGGAAACGCCATACTCGTTCCTAAACCAGATGCCGACACCGCGATGGACGCCGCTGAATGCATAGGGTGCGGCGCTTGTGTTGCCGCATGCCCCAATGGTTCGGCGATGCTCTTTACAGCCGCTAAGGTTACACACCTTGCGATGCTGCCTCAAGGAAAGGTAGAGGCGATGAGAAGAGTTTGTATGATGACAGAAGCGATGCAGAAAGAGGGGTTCGGGAACTGCTCAAATCATTATGAATGTCAGGCGGCATGCCCCAAGGGGATTAAGGTTTCATTTATCGCAAAACTAAACAGGGAGTTTATAAAAGCTCAGTTTAAGTCATAGCCAAAACAAGCCCCGAAAAGTTCATTCCTTTTGCTGATTAAGGAGTATTATGCTTATCCTTCTGTTTCTTGCATCAGTGGTATCTTCCTTGACAAACGGAATAGTATCGGCATAGCCTGAAACCCTGTTAAACCGCGTCTCATGAAGCCCCATTTTTTCGAGCACCTTTCGAGCTGATAGCGCCCGTTCAGTGGAGAGCTCCCAGTTAGTATAGGCAGTCCCTTTATATGCGAGAGAATCAGTATGTCCCTCCACTGCAACACTATTAGGCATCGGGATAATGCTCTCACCGATTACAGTAAGGATCCTGACAGCAAGTGGCGTAGGAGTAGCAGAGCCAAGATTAAACATTGGCTTTCCTTCGTTATCCACAAGCTGTATTCGGACTCCGCCCTCAAAAATATCAACAAAAATCTGATCCTTGACATCTCCAAGTTTTTCCTCTACCGCCTTTTTCAACACCTCTTTAAATTCCTCTGGCTTCATGATAGGCAAGGTTGGGGCTTTGAATCTTTCTACTGTTACTGCGCCTTGCGAGGTGATGCCCATGCTTGTATCCATAAAAGACTGCCCTGATTTTTCAAACAGAGTAAAGTGTTTAAAGTATTGCGAAAGAACAGCCCTTTTTTCCTGCGAGACCATAGTAAGAAGCCACAAAAGCAAGAAAAAAGCCATCATGGCTGTTACAAAGTCCGCGTAAGCTACCTTCCACGAGCCGCCGTGATGAGCGTCATGACCTTTTTTTACGACCTTTTTTATTATTATCTTTTGAGCCTTCACTTGCTGCCTCTTACAGCCTTTTCAAGTTCGCTGAATCCTGGTTTTTCCTTGCCAGGGATAGCCCTCCTCCCAAACTCCACAGAAATCTGTGGAGCAGCGCCGCCCACAAAGGCAATAAGGGCGACCCTGACGACATTATAGCTGACGGAATCCTCTCTTACCTGATGTTCAAGATTGGCAGCCATAGGTCCAACATAACCATAACACAACAGCACGCCTAAAAATGTCCCAACAAGAGCCGCTGCTATCTTGTTGCCAAGAATTGCAGGCGGGGAGTCAACATACTGCATTGTTATAACGACACCTAAAACGGCTGCGACTATACCGAGTCCGGGTAGGGCATCAGCAACTTTGTTGATACTGCCTGCTGGCAGAAGTTCGTTTGTATGATGGGTCTCCATCTCGATCTCCATCAAGTTATCAAGTTCATGAGGCGGGACATTAGTCGTAATAATTAATTTCAAGTTATCGCATATGAAATCCATAAGATGGTGATCTTTTAAGACATTAGGATATTTTTTGAAAAGGGGACTTTTAGCAGGAGTCTCTACATCTGCCTCAAGGGAGATGAGACCCTCCTTCCTTATCTTTGAAAAAAGCTGATAAAGCAGGGTGAGAAGTTCCAAATACTTTGCCTTTGTAGGGCCTTTTGCGGTGAATATACGCGCGATATTCTTTGCTACAAGGGCGGTTATCTTTGGCGGAGAAGCTATTAGAAAACCGCCGATAGCCGCACCGAATATAATTACAAATTCAGCAGGTTGAAAGAGCAGTGCAAGATTGCCTTTCACCATAAGGTATCCGCCGATGACAGATCCAGTAACAACCAATACACCGATTATGGCAAACATAAGCTAAACCCCTCAACTTAGCGAATAGTATTTAGTGTCTGTTTATAAAGTCGACAAACCCGCTATTTGTCATTCAGACAGAAGGGAGGAATCTTAAAACTCAAGGATTTCTTACTTCGTTCGAAATGACAGAAAAATTTTCATACAGTTTATAAACAGGCGCTATTTAACATTTTGACTATTCACTATCGACTATATTTATTCCCTTCTGCTCAAAAATAATATATCAACCCTTCTGTTCTTTGCCCGCCCCTCTGGCGTAGCATTCGTGGCGACTGCCTTATACTCTCCATAGCCCGCTGCAGAAAGTCTTTCAGGAGGAATGCCGTGCTCTTTTATAAAATACAAAAGAACGGTTGTCGCCCTTGCCGTTGAGAGTTCCCAGTTCGAAGAAAATTGTGGAGTTTTTATTGGCAGATTGTCAGTATGTCCCTCGATAACCATATAATTGCTCGTATTCTTCATAATGTCAGCGATTAGAGATAAAAGCGGTCTTGCCTCATCTTTGATGTTTGCAGAGCCTTTATCGAAAACCATAAGATCGGACAGTGAAATATATATTCCTTTACTGCTGGCTGATATTGTAATTCCTTCGATAAAACCCGCTTTATTCAAAATCTCCCTGACATTCTTTTCGAGTTGGATATCGCCAATATGAAGCGGTTTTATTCCTTCAATAATCGTGGTGGTTTCAGGCTTGCGCGGAGAGCTTCCTGTCTTAAGGGCTTCCTTAATTGAACCTGCAAATTTATTCAACTTCACGGCATCCACCTGACTTATGGCATATAGCGCAGTAAAAAATGCAAACATCAGGGTTATGAAATCAGCATATGAGACAACCCATCTATCAGGGTTGTCCTGCTCCATCACCCTAAATCTTTTTTTCATACTTCTATCCTTTTGCCTTCTTCAAGAAAAGACCTGAGCTTTTCATCAATATAATGGGGATTAATTCCTGACTGTATCAAGATAACCCCCTCAAGAATCATTTCTCTAATAAAAAGTTCCCCTTGCAGCTTGTTCAAAAGTCTTTTTGATATCGGAAGAAAAATTAAGTTTGCAGAACCGACTCCATATATTGTAGCCACAAAGGCAACCGCTATGCCCGAGCCCAATTTTGCAGGATCAGATAGGTTCTCCATCACCTTAATCAGCCCCATAACAGCGCCTATTATCCCTATCGTTGGGGCAAACCCCCCTGCTGTCTCAAATACTCGTGCAATCCGCTTCTTATTCTCCTCGTATGTTATATTTTCTTGCTCCATTGTCTCCCTGAGCAATTTAGGGTTCATACCGTCAATAGCGTGCCTGAGGGATTTGATGAGAAACGGGTCGGTTATCCTCTCAAGTTCGGCTTCAAGGGCTATCATTCCGTTTCGCCTTGCGATATAAGAGCAATTGATGATATCGCTTATGATGGCATCAGTATCTACATCTTTTAGAAAAAAAACATCTTTCAATGACACCACTGCCCCACGGATATCCTTCAAGGGAAAACTTAATAGGGTCGCCCCCAGCGTCCCTCCGATGACTATCAGCGCGGCAGTAAGCTGAAAAAGAGAATCAGCAGTGCCTCCTTCTATAAAATTTGCAAAGACTATCGCAGCAACCCCAAGAATTATGCCAAAAACACTCCCTCTGTCAATCAACCATCATGCCCCTTGTTTTTTCTCTGCCTTTTGATAATATCTCGCTGCCGTCTTAGTGTGTATTGAATGATCTCATCTTTTATATAATCCTCAATATCCTTGAAAGAAAGGGCAACTCTGTATTGCCCGCATCCTGCGTCGACCACCCTTAACACCCTTCCGTAGGTTGCTATGCCGACCGAAGAAATATCGGGCAGGAGCATCTTAATCTCGACCAAATCACCTTTATCAACCCTTTCGTCCATGACAAAGCAGATGCCGGCAGCACTGATGTTGACCAACCTGCTTTCAACATTCAAGAGAGATTCGGAATCTGGGTTCAATCTTTCTAAGATAAAAGACAGCTTTGAATTTATATCCACGAGCATCTTCCACAGAACAGGATTGATTGTCTCATCCGGAACGGGTTCATCAGACACATTTATCCTGTAGCCCGCAAATATCCTCGACCTCATGCAAACCCCGCGATCTTCGACTTTCTTTGCGGCGATCTGGATGTAGTCATCCACCCTGAAATATTCCCTTACCTCATTCCATAAGATTGCCGCCTCTAAAATCCCGGATGAATATGATTCAACCTCGGCTCTAAAATCATTCTCGTCGTATATGATAAATATACTGCTGCCTTTACTGATAGAGTCCTGAAGGTCTTTTTCGAGGCTCAAGGTTATCATGTCATCTTCAAACCCTTCAACTCTTGCCGAATAAGGCTCCGAATCCTTTAAAAGCTTAAAATATATTACATCTCCCTTTTTAATGTCCATTATTTCTGCCCTTGCCCGCTGGTGTCTGGAAAAATGCCTTAACTATTTCGGGGTCGAATTGAGCGCTCATGCAGCGTTTAAGCTCTTTAACAGTATTATCATGGCTTCTTGCGCCTCTGTAAGGCCTCGATGATGTCATGGCATCGTAAGCATCAGCAACCGAAAGAATCCTTGCTATAAAAGGTATTTCATAGCCTGCAAGTCCATCGGGATATCCATTGCCATTAAACCACTCATGGTGATATCTTATAAGTTCCCTTTCCTTTGGGAAAAACCTTATAGGCCTGATTATCTCATCACCTTTTAACGGATGAAGTCTTATCTCAGACATTTCCTCGGTGGTAAGCTTGCCGGGTTTCAGTAAAATGGTATCCCTTACGCCCATCTTGCCTATATCATGCAAATACCCGCCAAATCTAATGGCGTCTTTATCCTCATCGCTAAGTCCTATAACATCTGCTATCTGTAGAGAATATATCGCAACCCTCTCTGAATGCTGTTTTGTATATGAATCCCGCGCCTCTATACCTATTACGAGGGACTTCAGCGTATTAATCAAGTTGTTATAAAATACCTCGTAAAGGGCATTATTCTCAATCCTCAATGATGCCTTTTTAGTAAACGTCAGTATAATGGCAATTTCTTCTTCAGTAAAAGCAGAGTTATCGGTCTTATCATAAAGCCCAAGAAGCGCAAAGACCTCGTCCTTCAGTGTAAAAGGTATAAGGAGTATCTCTGAATGAGGAGATAAACCTGTAAAGATACCCCCACTTTCATTAAAAATTATACTATAATTCCTGCTTTTTATAACACCCTCAAATATCGACCCCCTGATTTTTAGTTCAGTGCAGCATAGTCCTGTAGAGTGTAATATCTTGATAACATCTCCCTCAACCATTGCAAAGAAAGTATGCTTGACAGCAAGAAGTTTCACCGCCATTTCGACGATTTTTTCGTATATCTCTTTATTATTGTATATCCCGTCAAGCTCGACAGTAAGGGAGTGAAGAATGCTTATTTCTTGGAGTTTTTTGAAGAGTTCGGCGTTGATTCTTTTAATCGATTCTTCCTTAGTAAGATCTGTAGCTATCTCCTCGAGAAGCTTTTTTTCGCCGATTATCCTCTCTGCAACTGATACAACCTTATCAATCTGGAAGGGTTTAATGATAAAGTCTTTTGCGCCTTCCCTCATCGCATGCACAGCAGCATCAACGGTCGAGATGCCAGTGATCATGACAACAGGGATGGAAGGATGAGTTTTAACGGTCTCCTTAAGGAGATCGATGCCTCCTAAATGAGGCATGCTCAAGTCGGTAAAAACAATGTCATAGGGGATACCATGAAGTTTTTTTAAGCCCTCCAGACCATCTACAGCCGTATCTGTATCAAAACCGCAGATGCCCGAAAGTATATCAGAGAGCACTTCCCGAATAATAGGGTCGTCATCCACTATTAAGGCTTTTTCTTTCCGCATTGCCCATAACCAGTTTTTCTTTCAATATTGCAGCTTCATGTGACGAGATGATGTTTTTCTCTGCTAATTTCTCAATCCTCTCAATCCATGATATCCTCATCTCGTGGTCATTGCTGCCTGCAACCTTATTAATTGTTTCCAGATCCCTATATGTTTCCCTGAGATAGCTTTTGAGTTCATTCTGCTCGTTTAGATACTGCTGCCTTTTATATGCCTTTTCAACAGCAAAAAGCACCTCTTGAATTCTGAAGGGTTTTGTTAGATAATCAAAGGCGCCCTTTTTAAGGGCTTCCAGAGCGCTGTCGAGGCTTCCATATGCCGTGAGGATTATGACGGCGCAATCAGGATTATTCTTAACCGCCTGCCTTAAGACTTCTATCCCGTCTGCATTTGGCATTCTAAGGTCTGTCAAGACGAGATGCATGTCTTCCATCATAAGCATCCTTATAGCTTCGATGCCGTCTCTTGCAGTAAAAACAGAATATCCATCCTTAGAAAGAATGGAGCTTACCACCTCGCGGACTATGTCGTCGTCCTCTGCAATAAGAATCTTGAAGTTTTCTTTTAGCACACTACCTTGCCTGCCTTATCCTTTGCAGAGCTTCCTTTTTTGCCTGTTCCATGACCTGTTTCTTCTTGGCTTCAGCAGAGATGTTGACAACATCCTGGGGTTCATTAGGTTCCTTCTCGAAGATCGTAGAAGGCTTCAGTTTTGCAAGTCGTGTGTAAACCTGAGTTGCCTCATTTACCTGAAAGGGAAAGATCGTCATCTTATACTCCTCCAAGCATCTCTTAATTCACTTAAAATAAACTTAACCTCGCCTAACTTCTTTATGTCATTAGCTGCATTAGCTTTTGTAAGTTCCATAAGAATATGCAAATAAAGAGACTCGAGATTTTCTGCAACCTCGCCGCCGGTCTCCATATCCAAAGAGGCAAGAAGCTCCTCGATAATAGCTCTCGTCCTCGATAGATATTCTATTTTTTGTAAATTTCTACCCTCATTTATGTAATAAACCGCCTTCTGAAGATTTTCTATAGCCCCATCATAGAGCA
Source organism: Nitrospirota bacterium (assembly GCA_037446295.1). Lineage (GTDB taxonomy): Bacteria > Nitrospirota > Thermodesulfovibrionia > Thermodesulfovibrionales > Dissulfurispiraceae > DYHD01. The sequence goes on along the minus strand of JBBIIV010000054.1, from coordinate 306 downwards.
TTATAACTAAATCCAGAGGTGCAGCAGATGTATTAATCTTAGTCTTCGTATAAGCATTTTGCGCATATGCAAGCGTCATGTTTTCACCCTCTCAGGAAAATAGGGACAGCTGCCTTTTTTGCTTTTGTTGTGATTGAGTTATAGGTCTTGGCATCAAAATAGGTAGCTGTCCCTATTTTGTATTCGATATCTTCGATAACTGCTGAAGCAGATAATCTCCCCTCGACTGGAGGGTGGAAATAACCTGCTCGAGCTGGGAAAACTTCTTGTTAAGACTCTCTTCTTTTTTAGTAAGCCTTATCTCAA
>JBBIIV010000053.1:0-12110 GCA_037446295.1 Nitrospirota bacterium | reverse complement strand
AAGAAATCGTGTCATATTCATTTTGTAATATTATTTTGGACACCAATGATGTAAATTGTTATTTTATGTCATAATTCAATAAACAGCCATTAACCATAACTTATATATCTTAAATAGAGTCTGTTTATAAATTGCTGTTTTTTATCTTTGTCATGCTCGAAGTTTGTAGTCGGGGTCCTTAATCGGGCATCTGGGGATAATGAATTGGATTCCCACTTTCGTGGGAAACCCTGGATTCCTGCTCCCTGCTTACTGCCTGCAGGGACAAGCTTCGCAAGAATGACAGCCTTTCATTTCAATGAGAGTTTATAAACAGACTCTAAATAACTTTTTCAGTGGAGGTATATTTGTATAAAATCATAGAAAAGCAGGCATTGAGCGATATAATAAAGCTTATGGTTATTGAGGCTCCGCATATTGCTATAAAAGCAAAGGCGGGGCAGTTTGTAATTTTGAGGATTAATGAACTCGGCGAAAGGATTCCACTTACTATTGCAGATTTTGACCCTGAGGCAGGCACCGTTACAGTTATTTTTCAGGAGGTTGGGAAATCAACTAGGCACCTCTGGACACTAAATCCCGGTGATTTCCTCTCTACACTTGCTGGCCCGCTCGGCAACCCTTCTAAGATAGATAAATACGGCACAGTAGTATGTGTTGCTGGCGGGGTGGGAGTCGCACCCATATACAGTATAGCAAAGGCTTTAAAAAATGCAGGCAACAGGGTAATTTCTATAATGGGGGCTCGCAACAAAGGCTTATTATTCTGGGAAGACAAGATGAAAAGCGTCTCCGATGATCTGATTGTTTGCACTGACGACGGCTCATACGGCAGAAAGGCAGTTGTAACCACTCCTCTAAAGGAAATCCTCTCCACAAATAATGTTGCCCGTGTTTGGGCAGTAGGTCCTGCTATCATGATGAAATTTGTATCGCTGGTAACCACGGTATTTAATATACCCACCATAGTTAGCCTTAACACGATAATGATTGACGGCACAGGCATGTGCGGCGGCTGCAGGGTGCTTCATGAAGAAGGGGCGAAATTTGTCTGTGTTGACGGACCAGAATTTGACGGGCATAAGATTGCATGGGATAGTCTGCTTTTGAGGCAGGGGATATATCGCAACGAAGAAGCAAGTGCGATTAAACAGTGGGAGCACATTTGTCATCTTGAAAAATCTATTGGAAAGGATGGTAATAAATGACAGGCAAAAGACGCCTTCAAACGGCTCGGCATGAAATGCCGCTTCAGGATAGAATTGTTAGAAGGACCAATTTTCAAGAAGTCGCTCTCGGTTATACACAAGACCTCGCTATTGCAGAGGCAAAACGCTGTCTCCAGTGTAAAAAACCCGGGTGTGTGAGGGGTTGTCCCGTTGGAGTACTCATTCCGCAGTTTATCAAAGCCATTTCTGAGAAAAACATCACCGAGGCGGTAAGACTGATGAAAGTTAAAAATAACCTTCCTGCCATTTGCGGGCGCGTCTGCCCCCAAGAAACTCAGTGTGAAGGAAGCTGTATTCTAGGCAAAAATGCGGAACCTGTGGCTATCGGCAATCTTGAGAGGTATGTCGGAGATTATGAGCTTGCACACCGCATATGTCCTTTGATTAAGCCTGAACAAACCGGCAAGAGAATAGCAGTCATTGGCTCAGGTCCTGCAGGGCTAACATGCGCTGTAGATCTTGCAAAAGAAGGGCATCAGGTTGCCATATTTGAATCCCTTCACCATCCAGGTGGAGTGCTTACATACGGCATACCAGAGTTTAGGCTTCCCAAATCGATAGTCTCTTTCGAGATTGACTATGCTCTTAACTGCCTCGATATCAAGATAAAGAACGACCATATAATCGGCAGAACGATGACACTTGATGAACTCCTCGATAAGTATGATGCAGTTTTTATCGGGACAGGCGCTGGTCTGCCGATTTTCATGAATATTCCGGGGATAAATTACATCGGGGTAATATCTGCAAATGAATTCCTTGCGAGAATTAATCTAATGAAGGCGTATCTCTTCCCCCAATATGATACCCCTGTAAGGATAGGGAAACGAGTGGCAGTAATAGGTGCGGGCAATGTAGCTATGGATTCAGCCCGCTGTTCACTCAGACTTCATAGAACTATCGGGATTGAATTGGGTGAGGTTCGCATAATATACCGCAGGTCAAGGGACGAGGTCCCGGCAAGGATTAACGAATTCAGACACGCGGAAGATGAGGGTGTAATATTTGAATTCCTTACCAATCCCCTTGAGATTCTTGGAGACAGCAATGGCAATGTAATCGCAATTAAGTGCATCAGGATGAAGCTCGGAGAACCAGATAGTAAGGGGCGGCGTCAGCCCATACCTGTTATCGGGTCGGAATTTATCATTGAGGTTGATACCGTAATAATGGCTCTTGGCACAAATCCTAATCCTTTGGTTTTTAAAGGCTTTAATAAAATCCAAAAGTCAAAATACGGCACTATTATCGTTAATGAAAAAACTGGCGAAAGCTCAATAAAAAGGCTTTGGGCTGGAGGAGATGTTGTAACAGGGTCTGCAACTGTAATCAGCGCCATGGGGGCTGGCAAACTTGCCGCTGCAAACATCCATAAGTTTTTGACTGCAGAAACATCCCGCAATTAAAAATTAAGCATGATAAGAGGAAAGACTTTTAGGAGAGATTTCAAAACCTTCATAGGCTGTTCTCGGCTAACCTCGATTATTACATCAGAAACTACTGATGAATTCAAAAAAACCACAGTAGCTCTAACTTACAAGCGGAAAGAGAAAAAAATCACACTTGTCGAAAACAATTTTTCTTGCCGGCATATGGAAATTAGAAAGATATAATAGCATATTTTTTTATCCGTCATTCCTGCCCTATTTTTATGAGGGTAAACTCCAGCAGAAATCCGGTATTCAAGATTTTCTGATTGCTGTGTTTCTGGATTACCGCTCCCCAAAAACGATATTCGTGGGCAAGCTTCTCGGGAATGCTTTGATGGTCGCAGTAGCATCTCTGAAACCTTCAGGAAGCAATGGAAAGAATAAAAATATTTAGGTGGGCTTGTAGTATAATATTATCAAAACATTCATATACTGGAGGTTCAGATGGTAAATATCTACTATGATAAAGACACAGATATTAATGTACTTAAGGGTAAAAAAATAGTAATTATGGGCTATGGCAGTCAAGGACACGCCCATGCTAATAATCTGCGTGACAGCGGGATGGATGTGACGGTTGGACTGAGAACTGGCAATAGCTGGCAAAAGGCAGCATCTGCTGGATTTAATGTGATGACTCCTTCAGAAGCTGTAAAGGAAGCGGATGTTATCATGATGCTGCTCCCTGATGAGCTGCAGGGTGATATATTTAAAACCGAGATTATGCAAAACATGAAAAGAGGCGCTTATCTTGCTTTTGCACATGGATTCAATATACATTTCGGGCAGATAGTGCCTCCTCAGGATATTAATGTTTTCATGACTGCGCCCAAAGGCCCTGGACACCTCGTCAGGTCTGAATATCTTAAGGGAAGCGGCGTCCCCTGCCTGATAGCAGTTCACCAGGATCCTGCTGGTAACGCAAAGAATGTTGCCCTTGCCTATGCATCTGCTATAGGCGGCGGACGAGCTGGCATAATAGAGACTACATTCAGAGAAGAAGCTGAAACTGACCTTTTCGGAGAACAAGCTGTTTTATGCGGCGGCATTACCGCCCTCATACAGGCAGGATATGAGACATTGGTGGAAGCTGGCTATGCCCCTGAGATGGCATATTTTGAATGCCTTCATGAAGTCAAGCTGATAGTTGATTTAATTTATGAGGGTGGAATATCAAATATGAGGTATTCAATCAGCAATACAGCTCAGTATGGTGATCTCACAAGGGGGGCAAGGATTATTACTCAAGAAACAAAAAAAGAGATGTCCAAAATCCTCAAAGAGATACAGGACGGGGTTTTTGCCAGAGAGTGGATGCTCGAATGCAGGGCAAACAAGCCTGTCTTTAATGCCCTTACCAGAAAGGGCGAGGAGCATCCTATAGAGGATGTTGGCAAGCGCTTGAGAGCAATGATGCCGTGGTTAAAAAAGGATAAACTCGTTGATAGGTCAAAGGCTTAATTATCAATGATAAAGATTGCGCCAGAAGGTTATCCTTATATAGCTTTTTTTCTCATATTAACCATTTTAATTTTTTTTGTTATTACTGCATGGGCATCTGTTGTGCCTTTTATTTTCCTGTCCTTTATGATATTTTTTTTTAGAGACCCTGATAGGACAACTCCACCAGGCGAAAAAGATTTTGTATCTCCTGCAGACGGAAGGGTTATCCTAATTCAGAATGTTTATGAGGAAGGTTTTTTAAAAGCTGAAGCTGTAGAGATCAGCATATTTATGTCCCCTTTAAATGTTCATGTGAATCGTTCGCCATGTGATGGTATCGTGAAAGATGTAATTTATAAGCCTGGGAATTTTTCCCCTGCTTTCAAACCCGAGGCTACCTTGCATAACGAGAGTATATCCATGCTTCTTGAAACTGCTAAAGGCTTGATATTAATCCGACAGGTAGCTGGAGCGATCGCAAGACGCGCAGTTTGCAGAGCAAAAATAGGAGAGAGATTAGGAAAAGGACAGCGGTTTGGAATTATCAAATTCAGTTCAAGGGTTGACATTTATTTACCCGTCGATACATCAGTAAAAGTTAAGTTAGGGCAAAAGGTGAAGGCTGGAGTGTCAGTTATAGGGGAGGAAAAGGGATAAGACTTTAAAAAATGCAAAAAACTTTCTATTCAGCGCCTCCCGATAAAGCTTAATAATACGAAATAATACTCAACTTTCGCACTAAAAAATATTGGATAGAGTCTTAAATATCAAGGGTTATAGGGTAAAAATATAACAAGACCATTTTTTCTGGCAGTCTATTGTCATTCCGGCTTGCCTGCCTGTGCGTAGCACGCAGACAGGTCTCGAATCTTTCTTAATTTCCCCTTAACAAAGGGGGATAAAGGGGTTGTCATATAAGGATTCCCGACGCGCTTCTCTTGCTTAGCATGCAGACAGGCAAGAATGATACAGAAAATGCATTTATGGACAGACTCTATATAGAAAAATTAACTGATTTGCCAGAAAAGGTATTTGAAGAACTTATAAGCAAGTTTATAGCTGCTTTAGCGTTGGCTATCAAGGGCAGAATGAGGTTTCTTCCTGCGAAAGTTGAGATAATATATAAAATAATAGCCCTCCGCAACTGGGGAATTATAATAAATGTTCAAATATAATAAAAAAGACTTTGAAAAAAAGCCGAAAAAAGGGATTTACATCTTGCCCAATGCGCTTACCCTTTGCGGTTTATTCTGCGGCTTTTTTGCTATTATAGCTTCAATAAACGGCAATTATTTGCATGCTGCATGGGCTATAATCATAGCAAATATCTTTGACGGTCTTGATGGGTGGATTGCTCGCCTAACAAATACAACAACCCGTTTTGGGATAGAACTGGATTCTTTATCAGATCTCGTGACATTTGGGGTTGCCACGGCAGTAATGATATATAAATGGGCTTTGATGCCTTTTGGGAGAATAGGATGGGCCGTAGCCTTTTTATTTGTAGCATGCGGCGCTTTAAGGCTTGCCCGTTTCAATGTCCAGACAGGACAGCCCGGTTCAAAGGCATTTAAGGGCTTACCTATTCCAGGGGCTGCTAGTGTTGTATGCTCAGTTGTAATTTTTTATTATGAATTCTGGACTGGTATTCCTGATAAAAATATCATCTTCCCATTTATGGTGATATTGCTCTCCCTGCTAATGGTGAGCACTCTTAGATTTCACGGCGCCAAGGAGGTTGACTTTAGAGAAAGAAAACCTTTTTGGTTTCTTATAGTATTTGTCATAGTATTATTTGTGCTTCTGGTTCACCCCTCAACTGCGATATTTATTTTTGCAATGGTTTACCTTGTATGGGGTATAATTGAAAATATTTATTTATTATTTCGCAGGAGACGGCTGGAACAAATCCAACACCAAAATCCGCATATTTAATCACGGAATTAAGGATGCTTCCAACTTTTACTGCTTATTATAGAAGGAGTTTCAATGCGCTATATAAAGATATTTGATACAACTTTAAGAGATGGGGAACAATCTCCTGGCGCCTCGATGAATGTCGAAGAAAAGCTGCAGGTGGCAAAACAGCTTGTTAGGCTGGGAGTTGATTTAATAGAGGCGGGATTTCCTATTGCTTCTCCTGGCGATTTTGAAGCTGTTAAAAGAATCGCCAATGAGGTCTCAGGCGCAGGTATTGTGGGGCTTGCGAGGGCAAAGGAGGAAGACATTAGAAATGCCTATGCCGCGATAAAGGATGCCCCTTTAAAACGTGTCCATACATTTCATTCTACATCAGATATACACCTGAAATATCAGTATAAAATCACACATGAAGAAGCCCTTAAAAGGTCCGCTGAGATGGTGCGGTTTGCTCGAAGCCTTGTAGATGATGTCGAATTCTCCCCAATGGATGCTACAAGGACGGATGTGCCATACTTGCTTGATGTGCTGGATGCTGTCATAGAAGCAGGTGCATCTACTGTTAATATACCAGATACCGTTGGATATACTACTCCAGTAGAGTTTGGAGAACTTATAAAAACCATTAAAGAAAGAATAGGTGATAGAGCAGTTATCTCAGTTCACTGCCATAACGACCTCGGGCTGGCTGTAGCAAACTCTCTTTCTGCGATTATTAACGGTGCGGGACAGGTAGAATGCACAATAAACGGAATAGGAGAGAGGGCTGGCAACTGTTCGATGGAAGAGGTTGTCATGAATCTCAAAACCAGACGTGATTTTTATAATGCAGATACAAAGATCAATACAAGGGAGATTGTACGAACAAGCAGACTCATAACCAGAATAACAGGTATGGCTGTTCAACCTAATAAGGCTATAGTTGGAGCTAATGCATTTGCTCATGAATCAGGCATTCATCAAGACGGACTTCTCAAGGAAAAAATGACTTATGAAATAATACGACCCGAAGACATCGGACTTCAAAAGACAGAATTGATATTGGGCAAGCATTCAGGCAGACATGCATTTAAAACAAGACTACAAGAGCTTGGTTATGTTCTGTCTCAGGAGGAGCTTGATGAAGCTTTTAAAAAATTCAAGCATATCGCCGATCAGAAAAAATATATCTTTGATGAGGATATAGAGGCACTCGTTTTAATGGAGGTAATGAAAGTTCCCGAGGTTTACAAACTGGTTGACATGTCAGTATCAGGTGGGTTAAATATCAAGCCAACAGCGACAGTAAAAATGCAAATTAATGATACGACTATTGAAAAAACGCAGACAGGTGGAGGTCCGGTTGATGCAACATATAAAGCCATTGAGACCATTACTAAAACTTGCAGCAAGCTCTTGAAGTTTGAGGTCAAAGGAATAACCGGTGGAACGGACGCAATTGGCGAGGTAATGGTAACACTTGAAGAAGATGGAAAAACCGTAAGAGGATTAGGCGCTGATACTGATATAATTGTTGCATCAGCAAAGGCTTATATAAATGCCCTGAATAAGCTCTACATAAGGAGAAAAAACAGCGCTCCCTGAGATAAACTAAAAATGCATTTTGTCCCGATAGAGCAGACATAGATGCCCGAAAACCCTTTGCCCTGAAACACATTGTACATGCAATCCCGGAACCCCGATAAAATGAAAGTGTCAGGTGTCAGAGTGTCATTTGATACTTTAATACTATAAAATGTTTGAGGGGTTATGCCTGCTAATCAAAATTTCAATAGTTTCCTGGATAAGGAAGTAAAAAAATAAGGGTCTTCTCCAATTTCGTTGCAACAAAATGCGCCACAATGTCTTTTCTGGAACTGTTTTGGAGATGAACCAAAAACAAAGAAGCGCGACAGGATAAAATGCCGCGCTTCTTTGTGTAAAAATTATGCTTTGAGACCATTTTTAAGGCATATGTTTTATCTCTAATACCGCCTTTCCCTCCACTCAGCCTCACAAACTTCCCTGACATGGTCCCTGACCAATCTGCCGTCTTCCCAGACCCTTTCACGCACTTTTCTGCATTTCGTATATTCGTCGTATCCAATCGGTTCAGCGTAATAACGACCTCTTCGGTCATCAGTATAATATTCAACAGGCCTGTTAGATGCCGCGGCTTCTCTTGAACCTCTGACTGAAATATCCGCGATAGTTGCCCCGGCAACGCCTCCAATAGCTGCTCCTATAATACCTCCACGCCATGGATTTTTCCTGTCAAGAAGGGCGCCTGCGACGCCTCCCACCACCCCTCCTATTCCTGCACCTTCATAATGATACTGCCTGCAGCCAAATAAAGATATCAGGAATGACATAATCACCAGCAATAAAACAAGCTTTTTCACTAATCACTTACCTCCTCAATTAATTTTACCTGCAAGCAAAAAATGCAGGGCAACTCGACTTTTATAAGGAATCAGCAAAAAAGCCTACAGTCAGGCTAAAGTGCCTATCCCAAAAAGCTGATTCGAGGTTCTTTAATTATAACAATTAAACATGATCAAAATCTATTTTTGTTTGCATATCTAAAGAATACCTGTTTTTAAAATTTTCAATCATTGCTTTTCAGGTATAATAGATAAAATATTGGGATAATTCATTGGTTCAAAAATTCACATGATTAGCTGAAAATTTTTACAGAATGATGTCTTTTAGCAACTATTAAAAATTACATTTACTAAAAATTGAATCTTCTACCCCTGTCTAACAACTAAAAAGGAGCATTATTATGGAAAAACTCATTGAAAAAGCAAATATCCTTATAGAGGCATTGCCCTTCATACGCAATTTCTACGGCAGGACATTCGTAATTAAATATGGGGGCGCAGCCCAGACGGATGATGCTCTAAAAAGATTATTTGCTCAAGATGTTGTCCTTTTGAGCTTCATAGGCATAAAGCTTATTATCGTGCATGGAGGAGGACCAAGGATCACCGAAACGATGAAAAAGATGGGCAAAGAGCCTTTATTCATTCAGGGGCAACGTATTACCGACAAAGAGACCATGGACATTGTCGAGATGGTGCTTGGAGGACTCATAAACAAAGAAATTGTGGCTTTAATTAATGGTCACGGAGGGAAGGCAATTGGCTTAACCGGCAAAGACGGCGGGCTAATAAAGGCAAAGAAGAAAGTCATTAAGAAATCTGACAAGGCAGGCGAAGAAGAGATTATTGATATAGGACTTGTAGGAGATGTGGAAAGCATATCTCCTGAGATATTGATTTCAATCCAGAAAAACAGATTTATCCCTGTAATCTCACCTATAGGGACAGGCAGTAAGGGAGAAACATTTAATATAAATGCTGATTATGTTGCCTCGGCAATCGCTTCCTCCATGAATGCAGAAAAATTTATACTGCTTACAGACGTGCCAGGTATAAAAAACAAGCGGGGAGATTTCCTATCTTCCGTTACAAAAAAAGAGATAAAAAGACTCATAGAAGTTAGCGCTATATCAGGCGGCATGTTGCCTAAGGTTCAGTCCTGTATTCATGCCCTTGATAGCGGTATTAGAAAAGCGCACATAATTGACGGCAGAATTCCTCACTGTCTCTTGCTCGAGATATTCACAAAAGAGGGCATCGGAACTGAAATAGTCAATGAATGACGAATACTGCAAGGATATCGAAAACTTTCAGTCCAAAAGACAAACCACTGATTTGCAAGATTAAACCAAACAAGGGATTCGCAAAACTTACTGCTCGATTCTTAAGCAATCACCTGCCTAATTTCTGTGCAAACAGAGATAGGTCTCTAAATAAATTCTCTATTTTCAAGCATCTAGTTATGGCACAAGAGTTGCAATTTCTTAAATTAGGGCTAATTTATAAGTAATATTTACAGGGGGCGCCTGTCCATGATTAACCGAAAAAATGCATTTCGTTTCAAAAGAGCAGGCATAGATGCCCGAAAACCCTTTGCCCTTAAACACCTTAGACATGCAATGCCGCAATCCCGATTAAATGAAAGGGCAGGTGTCAGAGTGTCACTTGATACTTTGACACTATAAAATGTATGAGGGTATTTATGCCTGCTAAACAAAATTTCAATTGCAGTTTCCGGGTTAAGTCTGAAGTTATGCTTAATCTGGGACATCCAGAGTTATAGGTATTGTTCTCATTTGAAATATGATGGCGCATAAATTCCTTTTTCAAACCAGACAATACATAATGTTATTTTAACAATAACCCTAATATGAGGAGGAACAAAGATGAAAAAAATAGAAGCTATAATTAAACCATTTAAACTCGATGAGGTTAAAGACGCTTTAAACGAGATCGGTATTCAAGGTATGACCGTAACAGAAGTAAAAGGCTTTGGACGACAAAAAGGACACACCGAATTATACAGAGGCGCTGAGTATGTTGTTGACTTTATCCCAAAGATTAAAATAGAGATTGTATCATCGGATTCTCTTGCCTTTAAGATAATAGAAATAATCCAAAACGCAGCGAAAACCGGCAAGATCGGCGATGGAAAGATATTTATATATCAAATTGATGATGTGGTTAGAATAAGAACAGGAGAAAGAGGGGAGTTAGCAGTTTAAAAAACAACTGGTTTGAAGAAAAAACTTCGTTATTCCACACACACCGTTAACTAAAAATTATTCAATAAACAGGGGGAAAAATATGACACCAAAAGAAGTATTAGCTATCTCAAAGGAAAACAAGGCAGTTATGGCAAACTTTAAATTTCTCGATTTTCCTGGAATATGGCAGCATTTTGCAGTTCCAATATCAGAACTTAAAGAGGAAATATTTGAAGACGGACTTGGATTCGATGGTTCTTCAATAAGGGGATGGCAGGCAATACACACATCTGATATGTTGATTATCCCCGACCCTTCTACTGCATTTATGGATCCTTTTATGGAATTCCCAACCATAAGCCTTATATGCAATATAGTTGACCCTATTACAAAGGAGTTTTACACGAGAGACCCGCGATATATAGCCCAAAAGGCAGAGGCTTATCTAAAGTCAACAGGGATAGGAGATACAGCTTATTTTGGACCAGAAGCGGAGTTTTTTATCTTTGACGGAATCAGATTTGATCAGAACGCCCACAGTGGATACTATTTCATCGACTCTGCGGAAGGCATATGGAATTCGGGACGCGATGAAAATCCCAATTTAGGCTATAAGCCAAGACATAAAGAAGGTTATTTCCCCGTCCCGCCGACAGACAGTCTTGTAAATATAAGAACTGAGATGGTTATGGAGATGCTCAAGTGCGGGATTTATATTGAGAGAGAACATCATGAGGTCGCAACGGCAGGACAGGCAGAGATAGATATGAGGTTTGATACCCTCGTAAGAATGTCAGATAAAAACATGCTTTTTAAGTATATCATTAAAAATGTTGCAAGAAGACACGGCAAGACAGTTACTTTTATGCCTAAACCTCTCTTCGGGGACAACGGCTCAGGAATGCACTGCCATCAAAGCATATGGAAAGGCGGTAAACCGTTATTCGCAGGCAATGGTTATGCTGGTTTGAGTGAACTCGCCCTCTATTATGTCGGCGGGGTTTTAAAACACGCAAAGTCTCTTGCAGCGCTTACGAACCCTACTACAAACTCTTACAAAAGGCTGACTCCAGGATTTGAGGCGCCCGTTAATCTTGCATATTCCGCTAGAAACCGCTCTGCATCTATAAGGATACCGACCTATTCTGCGAGTCCGAGCGCCAAAAGAATAGAGGTGAGATTTCCAGATCCTTCATGCAACACATATCTTGCTTTTGCGGCGATGCTTATGGCAGGACTTGACGGCATTGAAAACAAGATTCATCCCGGAGACCCGCTTGACAAGGATATATATGAACTCGGTCCCGAGGAACTCGCCTCGGTCCCTACAATGCCAGGGTCACTGGATGAGGCGCTTAACAACCTCGAGGAAGACCACGAATTTCTTATGAAGGGAAATGTGTTTACAGAAGATGCAATCCAGACATGGATAGATTACAAGAGGAAAAAAGAGGTGGATGCGCTAAGGCTCAGACCGCATCCATATGAGTTTTTCCTGTATTTCGATATTTAATCGAA
>JBBIIV010000052.1:0-12137 GCA_037446295.1 Nitrospirota bacterium | reverse complement strand
GTATTACTGGATAAGGGTTTTAAAGCTTTTAGCTTAAAAACTTTTGACAATACGTAAATTATGCAGAGGGAACATGAATGATAAATCTCGAAACAGCTCAAAAAATATTAAAAAAAACGCTTATCAATGGAGGACAATTTGCTGACATCTTTATAGAGCATAAACAGTCAACAACTATTCAACTTGAAGATAATAAGATCGAAAAGGTATTAACTGGACTGGATTCAGGAGTTGGTATCAGGCTTATATCTAATGGTGTAACTGCCTATGCCTTCAGCAACGATTTTTCCTCTGAAACCCTTTTGAATATTGCAAGCACTGTCTCAAAAATCGCAAAAAAGCCTACTATTGATTCCTCGATTAACCTTAAAGTGAGGCGCCCGCAGACAACCTTCACGATAACTAAACAGCCCGCTGAAATTCCTATATCTTTAAAGATTGAAGAGGTCAAAAAGGCAAATGAGATTGTCCGTAAACTAGACCCTAAAATCAAGCAGGTAAATGTAATATATAGGGATATAAATCAAAAAGTTGCTTCATTTACCTCTCAAGGTTTTTTTGCTCAGGACGACAGAACCTATACCACAGGCATAGTCCAGGTGATCGCATCTGATGGTGAAAATATCCAGACTGGTTATGAAGCTTTAGGGGGCTTGATTGGTTTTGAGCTTTTTGACTCAATTTCTCTATATGAGATTGCAATAACCGCTGCTCAGCGAGCCTTAATGATGCTTGCTGCCAAAAGGGTGCATGGAGGACGTATGCCTGTAGTAATCTCTTCTATGGCAGGGGGAACCATGATACATGAGGCTATAGGACATGGACTTGAGGCAGACCTTGTCCAAGAGGGGATGTCTGTTTACTCGGGAAAACTTGGAGAAAAAATTGCGTCTTCAGTGATTACCGTTATTGATGACTCAACTATTCCTTCAAAGAGAGGTTCTTTTACTTTTGATGACGAGGGAACCACTTCACAAAGGAATATTCTTGTTAAAGATGGGATACTTAAGGGGTATTTGTATGATATATATACGGCAATCAAAGATGGCTTATCTTCGACTGGCAATGGCAGGAGGCAGTCATATGAACATAAGCCTATCCCGCGCATGACTAATACATTTATTGCGCCTGGCAGTCTAGCGCCAGAAGAGGTTATTAAAACTGTCTCACATGGTTTGTTTGTTAAAAAGATGGGAGGTGGCCAGGTAAATACAGTAACAGGTGATTTTGTTTTTGAGGTTCAGGAAGGTTATTTGATAGAAAACGGGGAAACAGGCGAGGCAGTTAGAGGCGCTACCCTCATTGGAAATGGACCTGCCACATTGATGTCTATAGATATGGTAGCTTCTGATCTCGGTTTTTCTATCGGGACATGCGGAAAGGATGCGCAAGGCGTGCCTGTATCAGATGCTATGCCAACCTTACGAATACCTGAAATGGTAGTCGGTGGGGAAGTAAATAGTTAGACCCTTCTGCATAAAATTTACCTATGTCTGGAATAATAAGGATAGAAAAAAGGCTGTAATGTAATTTGTATTTTTAAGAAGGCAAGGGGGGTGTCTCAAATTTTACACAATCTGGAAATATAACAACACAATTTTTGTTAACGCGATTGACCTTCAATAGGTTTGTTTTGGCATATCTATTGCATTATACATATATTCTATGAGATTCCAGAGAACAATATCCACAGAAGTTTTTTTTGAGGGAATAGGCTTGCATACAGGCAGGCAGGCTTCTATGAGGCTTCTTCCTGCCCCTGTTGATACGGGCATTGTTTTTGACAGACTTGACAAAGGAGTTTCGATTAAAGCGGATGTCTTTTCGGTTGTAGAAACCTCTTTTGCAACTACTTTAGGTTATGGCGGCGTAAAGGTTAGAACGGTCGAACATATTCTTGCCGCTCTTGCTGGAATAGGAATTGATAACCTTCTTATTGAAATTGAAGGTCCCGAGGTGCCCATTCTTGATGGCAGTTCAACTTTTTATGCCGGCTTAATCCTTCAGGCTGGAATAACAATGCAAAGCCGAAAAAAGCCTTGCCTGAAAATAATAAATCCTTTGTTTTATCAAAGCACTCACTCCAAAATTATAGCCCTTCCGCACAATGGCTATCGCATTTCTTATTATATTCAGTTCAATCATCGGCTTTTAAGGCAGCAAGAACTAACAGTCGAGATAGACGAAAGGACTTTTATAAAAGACATCGCCCCAGCAAGAACTTTCGGTTTTCTGAGCGATGTTGAAAAACTTAGAAAAAATGGACTCGCTAAGGGTGGATCGCTCGACAATGCGATTATTGTTGGAGATGACGGCATTATTAATTCTGAAGGACTCAGATTTTCAGATGAATTTGTTAGACATAAAATTCTTGATTCAATGGGTGATTTTTTCTTGGTCGGATACCCGATTCAGGGTCACATCATTCTTGAGAAATCAGGTCATACCTCAAACATTAATTTTCTCAAAAAGCTTCTTTCCTCTCCTGATTCATTCACAATAGTATCCGATTCTATGTTTGCGGATGTGGATACAACCAACGTCAAAGCACTTAGTTTACACCAATAAAAAAGGAATACCCTCTGCGCCTGAAAACTAACCTATAACAATTGGGTATTCCTTTTTTATTTTTGGGTTCTTACTCTTACTGCCTTATTTCTTCTTAGCTGTTTTTTTGGCAGCAGGTTTTGCCGCTTTTTTTGCCGGAGCCTTTTTGGCTGTTGCCATCTTTTCTCACCCCCCTTCTTGCCTCAAATTTGATACACGCTTGTTTATCTGTTCCAACTGATTAAAAAGCGTTTGCTAAATCATACACATTATTATTGCAAGCTCACATATCTGAAAAACGCCTTTATGACATCTTCTGCTGTAATATCTCTAAAATATCGCTCAATTTTAGTATCAGGCTCTTTCGGGCAATCGATATTTATCAAAATTTATCTTTCGGGAATGACAGTTATTCTTAAAACACTCAGCGTTATCAAAGGGAAAAACATCGTTTTAAACAAGTTAATTTCCGATTTGAGCCGCCATCATATGCACTTTTAATTTAAAACCGATAGTCTTCCTGAAAATCTGCCTGTTTTATCTTAATCTTCCCAAAATATTTATTCTCTTGCCCTGTAGGATTCGTTTCAGGGTTGCATCCTTTTTTCTCTTAATCGTATATTCAGATTCATCGAGAAAATAACAATTTATAGACTTGTTGAATTTGCCTTCGATATCGTGCAACCCGATAAGGAGCGCAGGGGTTGAAGATCCTATTATTAATAAGTCAACGGATGATGATTCATTGTCCTCAACAAATGTGCCATAAATAAATGCAGCCTTGACAGAATTTCCCCTTAAATGGTTTTTCAGAGCACCTGTAAACCCCAATGATTTGGCAATAAGATTTTTCAGTTCAGAAAAAAGAGCTGATTGCTTATTGGCAGTGAAATACTTTAGATTTGCTACTTTTTCACTAATCACTATTTCCATTTGTTGAAGCCTATCAAGCTCCCTCTTTACACCCGAAGGATTTTTTTTAAGTTTGGCTGCGATTTCTCTGATATAAAATTTATCATCCGGATTATTTAAAAGCAAACTTAACACATCAGCTCTTGTTGAAGAAGTAAAAAGAGTTTTCAGCATATTTATTCCTTAAATTAAATTATAATCGATGATTCACAATTTGTCAACAAAAAAATATTAAAATGATTTTAAAAAATTTTTGCATTCAGTTGTATCCTAATCATAATAATTCTAATGTGCTAAAAATACAAGGAAAAAAGAATAATAAATTTTTTGCATTGAATAAAAATTTAAATTTCCATCCATTTATATATATAAATAATAAACAATTGTTTATAAAAAGAGCAACTGCGGGTGAAAGTAAAGTTTGGAGATAACATGTGAATCAACCTATTTACATTACTATTGTATCCATTGTTTTAAAAAAATGGGTCTTCTCCAATTTCGTTGCGACAAAATGCTCCACAACTTATTTTTGCAGCTGTTTTGAAGATGAACCAAAAAAATTAAAACTGGAACTTTAATTAAAAATCCTTTATTATGATTAGATGGTAACTGGAATCATTGCCTCAACCGAATTGGAGATAAATATAGTTGCTGGAGCGCTGCAAGCCTCTAAACGCTTTGATATTCACTACAAGACATTTTACAGCGGTTTAATAAATAGCCGCTCTCCAGTTGTTATCTGCATAGTTGGTGTTGGAAAAACCAATGCGGCTCACGGGACAACGCTTCTTATCGAGAGATTTTCCCCTCAAATCATTTATATAATGGGCATTGGCGGTAGCTATCCGTCGTCAGGATTGGATATAGGAGATATTGTAATCGCTGAAAAAGAGATATACGGAGATGAAGGTTTGGTTTTGGCAGGCGGTTTTCATACAATGCAAGAGATTGATTTACCGATTTTAAGGATTGGAGGATCTGATTATTTTAACGAATTTCTGCTAGAGGTGCCTGAAAAGTTAAGAAGCGCTAAAAATAAGGGGAATTTTGTTACAGTATCTTCATGCACAGGGTCACTTGAAAAAGCCTTTGCGATGGAAAAAAAATTTAACGCAATTTGTGAAAACATGGAAGGCGCTGCGGTTGCCCATATATGCAAGTTTTATGGGTTCAGCCCTGTTGAATTAAGAGGAATCAGCAATATAATTGGCGATCGCGAGGCTGTAAAATTAGATAAAGAAAACATAATAATTGCTTCTGAAAGTGTTCAGAGGTTTTTTCTTGAAACCATTGCATAACTTTGCGGACAGAAGCACTTTAATAAAGGAGGGCGGAATTGAAGATAGTTACCTCGAATGAAATGAAGGATATAGACAGATTGACGATAGAACACTATGGTGTGCCATCATTAGTTTTAATGGAGCGGGCAGGACTTGCCGTAGCAACGAGAGTTAGGGAGTTGTTTGGTGCGGGCAGGATCGTGGTTTTATGCGGCAAAGGTAATAACGGCGGCGATGGGTTAGTCGTTGCAAGGATTTTGCAGAATTGGGGATACAGGGTAAAGGTTTTTTTGCTTTGCGAAATAGGAGACCTTAGCCCCGATTGCCAGACACAGTATAAGATAGCAAAAAAATTTGATGTTTCAGTTGAATTCAAGTCTGGATTAACGACTGCTGATTTACACAGCGATGTAATTATTGATGCAGTATTTGGAACAGGAATTAATAAACCATTAGGGGAACCCTTCGTTACAACTTTTAATTTGGTAAATAATTCTCAGACGCCTGTATTTTCGATAGATATCGCTTCTGGCATTTCATCTGATACGGGGGAGGTTTTAGGAGCAGCTATCAAAGCTGATTATACAATCACCTTCGGCTTGCCTAAGATAGGGCATATTCTTTATCCTGGCGCAGGTTATACTAGCAGGCTTTTTGTCGAAGATATAGGATTTCCATCGAAGCTTTTAAACTCTGAAAATCTAAAGATTGAATTAATTCAAAAAGACTTCATAGCCTCTCTAATTAAGCACAGGGAAAGATATTCTCATAAAGGCGACTATGGGCATGTCCTTGTTATAGCAGGATCAAAAGGCAAGACAGGGGCTGCGCTCATGTGCTCAAAGGCATGTATGAGAAGCGGCGCAGGGCTTGTAACTGTGGGTGTTCCAGAATCACTGATTGATATTATTCAGGGCAGGATTACTGAAGAGATGATATTGCCCCTCCCAGACGATGGGAATGGCATGTTTTCAGCCAAAGCAATCGATCAAATTCTTTCATTTGTTCACTGTAGAGTCGATGCGATTGCTATAGGTCCTGGAATAGGAGTCTCTGCGGATACTGAAGTATTGCTTGCAGAAATTGTTAAAGCCTGTTCAATCCCTTTGATTATGGATGCCGATGGGATTAATTCGCTTTCTGCAAATTGCGATGTCTTGGCTCTCAAGACTTCGTCTATTATAATTACACCTCATCCCGGAGAGATGGCGAGATTGTGCAGCCGCGCCTTCAATACTGAATATAAAAATGCAGATATCGAAAAAGATAGGCTTGGCATATCTTCAAGGCTTTCTGTCAAATATTCGATTAATGTAGTATTAAAAGGCGTTCCTTCCGTGATAGCATCGCCAGATGGAAGGGTGTTTGTAAACACATCGGGAAATCCTGGAATGGCAACAGCTGGTTCTGGGGATGTATTGACAGGGGTCATTGCGTCACTTACAGGTCAGGGATTAAACCCTCTTGATGCTTCAGTAGCCGGCGTTCACATACATGGACTTGCGGGCGATTTGGCTTCTAACAAAAAGGGGGAATTTTGCATGATAGCCTCTGACATGATAGAATGCCTGCCAGATGCCTTTTGCTCTATTGGCAGGTAAAAAACAATTGTATATCTTCAAGTACTTAGCTCTGTACAATAGCTTTTGCCTTAACAAGCAGAAACAGTTATAGATAAATTACCAAATTTCAGTTTTTAGCACAGACATAGAATGCTGAAAGAAATAAGAATAAAAAATCTGACTATAATCGATAACCTTACTATTGAGTTTGCGAAGGGATTTAATGTGCTGACAGGCGAGACAGGGGCAGGAAAATCCATAATTGTTGACGCGATAGGACTTCTTTTGGGGAATAAGGCATCCCCCGATATGTTAAAGTCAGGCGAAAAGGATGGGATGATTGAGGCATATTTTGATATAACAGAAAATTCCATATTAAGAGATATTTCCATCGATTGTAAAGATGGCGTTCTGCTCAGAAGAAATATATCATCAGAGGGCAAAAACAGGGCTTTTATCAATGATATATCAGTAAGCATTGCTACCCTCGCAAATGTTTGCGGAAGCTTAATAACTATTCATGGACAGCATGAACACCAAACCCTTTTGAAAAAGGAAAACCATCTGTTATTTGTCGATTTGTCTGGCAGACTTGAAGATGATCTTAAATCTTTTAGACACCAGTATGATAAAACTGCATTACTCAGGAAGAAATTGGCAGACCTAAAAGGCAGAATACAAGACAAAGAAGCAAGAGTCGAAATCTTAAGGTATCAGATAAATGAGATTAATTCGATAAAATTAACACCGGGCGAAAAAGAACTTCTACAGGAAAAGCTGAATATACTTATAAATCAAGTTCGACTAAGAGAACTTACAGAAACTGCTTATGGACTTCTTTATGAATCAGAAGGTTCATCCGTTGAAAGGCTTTCGCTGGCGATTTCCAAAATCAAAGAAATTTCTAATATTGACCGCGGCGCAGTGGAACTGCTTCAGATGCTTGAGGCAGCTCGCCCTTTAATATTGGACTCGGCTCTATCCCTTCGGCATTTCAAAGAAAGATATGAAACAGACACTGCAGGGATCGAACAGATTAACGAGAGGCTTGAAGCTATTAAAAGACTTGAAAAGAAATACAAGGGAACTGTTGAGGATGTAATCAAATACCTTGAATCAGCAAAACAAGAATTAAGCGAACTTGAGAGCCTTGAAGAAGAAACAGGAGCGCTTGAAAATGAAGTAAAAGCAAATGAGGATAAGCTTCTTAAAATGGCTAATGAACTTTCAGACAAAAGACACTATGCTGCTAAACAATTTGAAAACAAGGTCGCCGAAGAATTAAAACAAGTTGGCTTTTCTTATGTAGATTTTAAAGTAGCATTTATCAGGAAAAACATTCTGACCGGAAATGGCTTTGATGATATAGAATTTTTATTTTCTGCAAATCCCAGCGAACCTTGCAAGCCTTTGACAAAAGTTGCTTCTGGCGGCGAACTTTCGAGGATTATGCTCGCTCTTAAGTGTGTTGAAATAGGCTGTAAAACCCGCGATATTAGCTATGATTTGAGTCCTTTTCTCGAAACCCTCATATTTGATGAAGTTGATGCAGGCATAGGGGGGATAACAGCTCAGAATGTAGGTGCAAGACTAAAAGCGATATCGTCTAAGTATCAAGTTCTATCGATTACACACCTTCCCCAAATAGCTGCAATCGCTGGAAACCATCTTGCTATCGAGAAAAAATTATACAAAGATACAGTGAGGGTGTCAGTAATGACACTCAAAAGTGAGGCGAGGGAACGCGAGATAGCAAGGATGCTTAGCGGCAAAGTTACCGATGCCTCGCTTAAACATGCTTGTGAATTATTGTATGTCTGATCAAACTTTGTCTATAAAATCCCTTTTAAATAAAAACCGAATTTTTTGGTCAAACCATAGAATAATAGGCTTTAAAAATCGTCCAACTTAGTAAGTAATAATTTTTGGTTCATCTCCAAAACAGTTGCAAAAATAAGTTGTGGAGCATTTTGTTGCAACGAAATTTGAGAAGCCCTAATTTTTTAATATTATGTAAAATAGATTTTAGTTATGGAAATTCCTTTTGAAAGATGGTTTGAAGCAATCTTTATAAGACGTTCCCGCAGGCAGTTTCAGAGCATCAAACTGAAAGAAAGCGATTTAAACAATCTTTCTTCAATCTGTCAAAGCTTTAAGCCTTTTTCTGAAGCAAGGGCGGTTTTTTGCCCCCAGCCGCCAGAAAATGTCTTAAAGGGTGCTATCGGAAAATATGGCAAGATAAAAGGCGCTCCATGTTTCATAGCCTTTGTTGGCAGGATGGATTCTCAGCATGTGAATGAGAAAACAGGCTATACAGGCGAAGGCATAGTACTTGAAACAACTGCGATGGGTCTTGATACTTGCTGGGTTGCCGGCTTCTACAAACCTGATATAGCAGCCGAAATTGCAGGCGCAGATGTGAATGAAAAGGTAATAGCAGTCTGTCCGATAGGGTATTCTCGTGAAAAATGGACACTTGAAGAAAAACTGATGTCGGGGTTTGGACGTTCGCACAAGAGAAAACCACTCAATGAACTGATAACCGGTGCAAAAAATGAAAATCTGATAATCAGATTATCCCCTGTATTGGAAATGGCAAGGCTTGCCCCATCGGCTGTAAATCGCCAGCCATGGAGGTTTAATCTTGAGGAGGACGGAATAACTATCTTAACAAATAACACAAAGGATACCTTCAATATATCTAAAAGATTGGATTGTGGAATAGCAATGCTTCATATAGAAGTGGCTTGTTTAAAATACGGCTTGAAAGGTAGGTGGAATTTTCTACCAGCGCCAAAAGTAGCAAAATATAGTTTTACGGGTTAAAGTTGCATATGACTCTTTATCTCCTGCCCAAGAAATCCCGCGGCTTGCCGGCGCCCTTAGGAGGACCAACCAATCCATCTTCTTCGAGCAATTCCATTATCCTTGCCGCTTTGTTATAACCTATCTTAAATCTCCTTTGAATGCCCGAAATAGAGACCTCTCCAGAAGAGGCTGCAAACTCTATAACCTTTTTGTAAGTCTCATCTCTTTCATTGCTGGCATCAGCGTCTTTCTGCTTATCATCAAAAAATATTGCGATATTCTGGAAATATAAATAATCAGGGGCGCGCTGCTCCCTTACGAATTCAGTTATTTCTGCAACCTCTCTCTCACTGACATATGCACCGTGAATCCTTACAACCTTGGCTCCTGGAACCATGAAAAGCATGTCCCCCATACCTAAAAGCTGTTCAGCGCCGTGGCTATCGAGAATTGTTCTCGAATCAACCTTAGTAGTCAACTGAAAGGATATCCGAGCAGGGAAATTAGCCTTTATTAATCCGGTAATTACATCCACCGAAGGTCTTTGGGTAGCGACTATCAGGTGAATTCCAGATGCCCTTGCCATCTGTGCAAGCCGCGTAATTGCATTCTCAACATCTGCAGGAGCCGTAAACATGAGGTCAGCAAGTTCGTCAATAAAAATAACGATGTAAGGCATTCTTTCTGAGGGGGCTACATCGTTATTAAAAGTATCAATATTCCTTGCTCCTCTTTCTGCAAGGAGTCTATATCTCTTTTCCATCTCGATAACCATCTTTTTTAAGGATTCAGAAGCCTCTTTAGGGCTTGTTATAACAGGGGCGATAAGATGGGGAATATCTGAATAAGCTGAAAGTTCAAGCAATTTTGGATCAATCATAAGCATCTTTACTTCATCAGAAGAAGCCTTGTAAAGCAGGCTCAATATTAAAGAATTTATAAAAATACTTTTGCCGGAACCAGTAGCACCTGCAACTAATAAATGCGGCATCTTTAGCAAATCTGTAACAACAGGGTTCCCGAAAATATCCTTTCCCAGAGCAAGAGATAGAAGGGAATTGTTCTTCTGAAAGATATCAGAGGAAATGATTTCCCTGAGATAGACAGTGGCACGGCGCCTGTTTGGAACCTCAATCCCAATGGCTGCCTTGCCGGATATTGGATATACCCTGATACTAGGCGCCCTTAATGCGAGTGCAAGGTCATCTGATAATGACACAATGCGGTTGATCTTGATCCCTGCGGCAGGTTCAAATTCATACATAGTTACTACAGGACCAGGATTAGCCTGTTTAATCTTTCCCTTTACTCCGAAATCAGTTAGTTTTTTCTCAAGTCCTAATATGGTTGAATTTATATCATCCTTTGTCTGTGCCATGAATGTCTCGCTGTATGACAGCAATTCAAGTGGGGGCAAGAGATAATCACCTTTTGCGGTAGGTGAAGAATGGATAGATTGCAATTTAACGGGTCTATCGGTAAACATGCGGTTGGCGTCAGATTGCTTGATTTCGGTTGCTTCGTCTGGAATTATCGCAAGAGCATCTCTGTCGCCTGCTTCCCCACTTTGTTTTTTAGAGGAAAAAAGAAAGGAAAATATAGATAAGGGACTAATAAGAATTATACCCACCACGACAAGAGCGATGCTGATGATGTAAGACCCTGTTAAGGAGAAATAGGAGACAAATATGCTTGAAAGCAGATAGCCCGATATTCCACCGTGGATAAGATGTAAGGAAAAACTTGCAGCTATAAGTTCAAATAAAAGAGGCAATGAGGGCAGTAAAAGGAGAAAACCCAATAGGTGTATAACGCTTTTTTCTTTATTGAGTATTCTTCTTAAGCCATATATAAAAATAACGGGGGGGATTAAATATCCAGACAAACCAAAGAGGGCAAAGATAATATCTGAGATATAAGCGCCCGCCACCCCCCCGTAATTGCTAACAGTTTTACTTGAAAGGGTGAAAAATGAGTTATCCCACTTATTATGGCTTATGAGAGAAACTGCAAGATACATACTCAAAAGAAGGGCAAGAATCCCGCTTATTAACTGAAAACGCTTATTTTTAAAAAACCTATCAGCGTTTTCAGTCGTATTGATGTTCTGAGCGTTTTCTCTTATTGTCCCTGCCATACTATTAATATTATAACAGCAAGGATAAATCTATAATATACAAATAAATTCAGGGGATATTTTTCGAGAAATCTAAGGAGAAACCTAATAGCAACATATCCTGATATCGCCGCAAAGATGAAGCCAGTCATTATCATATCTATACTGAAATTATCGGGCGTATTTACAATGTGCAAACCCTCCAGAATAAAAGCCCCTCCAATAATGGGCGTTGATAAAAGAAACGAGAATCTTGCAGCATCCTGCCTACTGAGATTACAGAACAATCCTGCTGTTATGGTTATACCTGATCTTGAAACCCCGGGAATCAAAGCTATTGCCTGAGCAAAACCTATAAATAAAGAATCAAGAAAGGTCAGCTGTTTCTTATGATGAAAGCCTTTTTTTTTAATAAACCACTCTCCCGCAAGCATTAAAAAACCAAAAAACACAAGTGAAAAGGCTATTATCAAAGGGTTTCTCATTGTGTGTTCAACAAAATCCTTCAGCATTAATCCGGCGGCACCGGCAGGAATTGTCGCAAACCCGATAAACAGAAGCATCTTTCTCTCTACAAGAAACATCTTAATCCAATCCTTATAGAAACAGAGAAGCAGGGACAGGAGCGTCCCACCATGAAGAGCTACATCAAAGGTGAGGGTATTTACCTCTCCATGCCAATCAAAAAACCAAGGAAACAAAATTAAATGGGCAGTGCTGCTTATCGGAAGAAATTCGGTTAAACCTTGCACTACTCCGAGCGCTGCTGCTTTGTATAATTCCGGATTCAAGACTGGCTCCTTAAAGGTTTAATATAATTTAAATGAAGTTAGATAAGTTAGATAAAATACCCAAACAGACATGATTATTGTTATTGCCTTGTCGAGTCGGGTTTATTCTCAACCATTCTTC
>JBBIIV010000051.1:0-12297 GCA_037446295.1 Nitrospirota bacterium | reverse complement strand
CTTGACGGGAGGGGTTGGGGGAGGGTGAATAGTCGTAATTTATAAACAGACACTATCTAAGAGGCAGGATTTCTTTTTAATTCTATCACCGTTATTTCCGGAGGCGAGAGAATTCGGATAGGAGGCCCTGATGTTCCGATCCCCCTGCTAACATATAAAAATGAACTATGCGGGAGTTTCGCAAAGCCAGCGTGAACAGAATAATAGAACTTGGTGATGAAATTAATCGGCAAAAGCTGTCCTTTATGGGAATGCCCTGAAAGCTGTAAATCAAATAGCCCTAAATACTCTTCACTTACCACTGGTCTATGTTTCAAAAAAATTGTAAACTTATCCTGTGGAATGCCTAAAAGCGCTTCCCTTTCCGTGACAGGTTTCTGAGCGGCGTAATTCAGCGACACCGGATCATCCACCCCGGCAATATTAATAAGTCCATCTATCGTGACTGCCTCGCCTCTTAGAACTTTAAAGCCAGACTTCTGTAGGAAATCTACAGCCTGTTCAACTCCTACATAGAATTCATGATTGCCGAGAACCGCATATTTGCCGTATTTGGGATTGATCCTCCAGAAAGGCTCTATCAATTCGAGGTTATGATTTATCCGTCCATCAACGATATCACCTGTTGCAACAAGTATATCTGGAGACGCATGGAGAACCTTTTCAATAACCAAATTTAGTGTTTCCTCTCCAATGATAATTCCCAGATGAACATCCGATATCTGGACCACCCTCAGCTTATCTACCGATTGGGGCAGTTTATCTGTGTATATTGTTATCTTTTCGATAACGATATTTCTCGCTTCAAAACGCCCATAAATTACCAGAACAATTGATAGAAGCAAAATAATAATAAAAACCTGTCGAACTGGCAAAAGCAGTTTTAAAGAAAACTCCTTGAATAAAAGGTTCAAGCCTTTAACAAACAGCCTATAAATATCATAAACAACGAAAAGGAAACAGAACTGCAGAATGAAGCCCATCCATAGAAAGCTATAATAAGTCACTTGATATCTCATGATGGAGAAATCTGCGATGTCAGAGAGCCTTATGATGATAGGCAATGCTACCATAATAACGGCAAGGAGCAGTAATAAGGCAAGGGTTTTAAGCTTTAGATTAAAGGCAGTCTTAGCCTTAAAGATAATAATGTATATATGCATCAGCATATATACAGATGCATATATAAAGGGAAAAAGCCTCACAAGACACCTTATTTAGAATTCAGTTTCAAAAGTCAAGTTTCTGTGTCATTCTAAGAAGCGACTCTGCTCGAGAATTCTTCTACCCAGCCAAAGGATAGATTCGGGCTGTCCCCGCCAAGCTGGGACAGGCTCTACCGAAATGACACGAAAGCTATAGTTTATAAACAGACACTATTTAGAATAGTTTTTATAAAATCGTATAGAAAATATCAATTTTTAGAGGGAGGCAAATTATTATGATGGCTTTCTTCCTTTTTGGTCTCGGTTTTGCCTTTGATTATTATCATCTCATCCATTTCCTTCTTAATTCCCTTGAGTTTTCCGATGTGTTCAGCGGTCATTTCAGCAGCCTCCTGCTGATTTCTGACCACATAGGGGGTAAGGAGCAGAATAAGTTCAGTTCTCTTTTCTTTGTCCGTTGTATTGCCAAAAAGGTAGCCCAGCAGAGGGATTTTTGACAGTAAAGGAAGCCCCTCTCTGGTGCTCTGGATATCTTCTCTTATAAGACCGCCAATTATAATAGTATTGCCGTCTTGAACAACAAGATTTGTCGCAGCTTCACGCTTCTTTATTACAACTTGATCGGAATCAAAAATCTTTTGCAAGAAAAAATTCGAGACCTCCTGAGTGATCTCAAGAGAAATGAGCCCGCCTTCATTAACCTGGGGCTTCACCTTAAGAATTATGCCGGTATCTTTATATTGAATAGTCCTTTGTATTTGAGTAGTCCCGGGCACATTTGTCTCTGAAGTTGCTATAGGAACCTGATCTCCTATCAGTATTTTTGCTTCACGATTATCAGAAACAAGGACATGAGGAGATGCGAGCATTTTGATTTTAGCCTGCGAGGCTAAAGCTTCGAGCTTTGCTCTTACTATACCCTTTGAATCAGTAGCTAAGAAGGTAAAGCCTGAACCTGTAAAGGCATCAGTGAGGGCTGAAGGACGCTGCCCCATAATGCCTCCAAGACTTACATCCCTGTCGAAAGGCTTTATATTCGTTATATTGATGTCAGTTTTAAGCGACCAGGCAATGCCGAAGGTCAAATCATCCACAAGCTCAACCTCTGCTATCATCGCCTCTATCATTACTTGACGAGGAACAATGTCGAGCTTTTTAACGGTCTCCTGAATAAATGCATAATCAGCAGGCGTAGCCACTATAATAAGTGAATTAGTCACTTCATCTGCAAAAACCCTTGTATCGGCTGAAA
The DNA here is from genome assembly GCA_037446295.1 of Nitrospirota bacterium. Classification (GTDB taxonomy): domain Bacteria; phylum Nitrospirota; class Thermodesulfovibrionia; order Thermodesulfovibrionales; family Dissulfurispiraceae; genus DYHD01. Next base: position 9,879 of record JBBIIV010000051.1, on the reverse strand, counting down.
CAAGAAAACCTGTCCCAGCTGCGGTTGCGGCAACTCCTGTTTTTGGCGCCGCTGGGGCAGCAGGAGTAGTTGTTGCAGGAGCGCCTGTTGTAGTAGGGGGTCTTGGGGTTGTAGGAGTAGTAGGGCTTGGGGCTGCAGCAGGAGATGAGCCTGAGAAAATAGCTTGAAGCAATGAAGAAATATGAGATGCCTTGCTGTTCTGAAGATGATAAACAAATATTTTAGGTCTTGCATCTGCAAACATCTTGTCGAAAGACTCGACCCACTTCCTTACATAATTAAGGTGCTCTTTTGATGCAGCAATTACAAGAAGGCTGTTAAGGCGGTATATCGGCATTATTCTCATTGTGCCGCCTGTAAGATGAAGCCCTATGGCTATTTCTATTTCAGGCATCGAATCTTTAAGATTTACATTCTTAAATGAAAAAAGCTCGATCGCTACATGTTCAGGATCTTTGCCTACCTGCGCATATACGAGTTCCTTTGCCACATCTGAAAGGGGAACTATCCTGAAAAGACCTTTCTCTTCGACATATCCTATTCCATTGAGTCTGAAGATTATCTCCATTATAGGGAGCACCTCTTCTCTGGGAATAGGGGTAACTGTCCTAAAATTCACCCTGCCTTTAACTTTAGGGTCGATGACATAGTTTACTCTCAGGATATCGCCAAAAACCGTTTGCGAAACCTCAAATATATCTGCATCGTCAAAGAAAAAGCTCACAGCGCCGCCGACTGGACGGATATCCCTGATCTTCGGAGCGGTAATATTATTTTTAACGGTAGGTGCTGGCGGAGTATCTTCCTTGGCAGGTGCCTTCTGAATTTCATCCTGCTTTGATTCAGCAGGCGGTTCAGCGACATCGGCATGTTTCACTACCTTTGAGCTGCATGAGGCTAAAATAAGAATGATTATAATAAAGAGATAATTTATATAAAACCTTTTCATATGGAAAGCTCCGGATTAATTTTATAGATATTTAAAATAAACTATTTCAAATATACTGTCAAGTAAAAAACCCTGCGGCATCTACCGCAGGGTTAAGATAAACTATAACAGAACTTGAAATATTAACTTGTTATTACTTCTTAAATACGCTGAACAACTTGTCAAGACCGCCCTTTTCAAGCTTCGAAACTGTCTCAAACTCGCCTGCGTCAAACCATATCCCTTCACACTCGGAGCATTTGTCAACCTTTATGCCCTTAAAGTCAATCTCTATCAATTCCATCCCGCATTTTGGACATCTCATAAAGTGGAGGGACTTGAGCTTGTCCTTTTCAGTATTGGCAAGTTTGGCATGTTTTTCATGCTCTATTTTCCTTAGTCTCTCGAACTCCTTTTTTGCAAAATATTCGTCTTCTTTTTCGCTTGGTTTGTCCGGCATGTAAAACCTCCTATTATTTTAAATTTGCAGGGAAAGCTAACCTGAATACATGATAATTTTAAGTAATAACAGATTCTTTGTCAATTGAAAAATATCAGTTCACAAAAATTATTCCCACTCAATCGTTCCTGGCGGCTTGGAGGTAATATCATACACAACCCTGTTTATACCCTTAACTTCGTTGATTATCCTATTGGAAATGCTTTCCATCACTTCATAAGGAATCTTTGCCCAATCCGCCGTCATACCATCCAAACTCTTGACAACCCTCACAGCGGCTACATTCTCGTATGTCCTCTCATCCCCCATCACACCCACGCTTTTTACAGGGAGAAGGACAGCAAATGCCTGCCAGACCTTATTATAAATGCCGGCTCTTTTGATTTCCTCAAGCACAATCACATCAGCCTTTCTTAATAAATTAATTTTCTGCTTTGTCACATCTCCGATGCACCTTATTGCAAGCCCTGGTCCAGGGAAAGGATGCCTGTTAATAATCTCATCGGGCATTCCCAGTTCTCTCCCTAAAAGCCTGACCTCATCCTTGAAGAGTTCCCGGAGGGGCTCAATCAGCTTGAGCTTCATCTTCTTGAGCAGACCGCCAACATTATGATGGCTTTTGATTGTAGCCGATGGTCCCTTGAAAGATGTGCTCTCTATTACATCGGGATATAGAGTGCCCTGGGCAAGAAATGCGGCATCCTTAATCTTCTGAGCCTCTTCTTCAAATACACGGATAAACTCATTCCCGATAATTTTCCGTTTTCTTTCAGGGTCTCTTATCCCTTTAAGCCTTCGCAAAAATCTTTCAGATGCATCTATGCATATTATATTCATGTGGAAATTTTGTCTCAGAGTTTGCTCCACTTTGGTTGCCTCGTTTTGCCTAAGCACTCCATTATCGACAAAAATACAGGTTAAGTCACCCCCTACAGCTTCATGAACCAGCACAGCAGTTACTGAAGAATCAACTCCTCCGCTTATGCCGCATATTATTTTCCTTTTTTGCGTCTTTTCTGCGATATCCATTTTGGCAGTCTCTATAAAGGATTTCATTGTCCAGCGGGGCTTGCATTTACATATATTGAAAATAAAATTTCTCAGGATATTTTGCCCCTTATCTGTATGGACAACCTCGGGGTGAAACTGGAGTGCATAAAATTGCCTATTCTTATCAGCCATCGCCGCTATAGGAGAATTGGCAGTGTGTCCTATAGCTAAAAAACCTTTAGGGAGTTTTTCAATACGGTCGCCGTGACTCATCCAGACATGCGTCCTTGAAGGTATTCTGTAAAATATGTCCCTGTCATCATCAATGAAAAGCTCTGCCTTCCCGTACTCCCTTTTAGAAGCCCTGGCTACCCTGCCGCTTAAAAAATGCGCCATCAACTGCATTCCGTAGCATATCCCCAAGATCGGCAGTCCGAGTTTAAATATCTCCAGATCAGGGATAGGAGCGCCTTTTTCATACACACTGGATGGACCGCCAGAGAGTATAATGCCTTTTGGCTCAAAGTTTTTAATCTTATCCATAGGGGCATTAAAAGGGAATATCTCTGAATATACCTTGTTCTCCCTGGCTCTTCTGGCAATAAGTTGTGTATATTGAGAGCCGAAATCAAGAACGAGTATTCTATCGGTAATCACCATATTATTGTTCTATCCTATAATTAGGCGCTTCCTTTGTAATGATTACATTATGGACATGACTCTCCCTGAAACCTGCATTTGTTATTCTTATGAATCTTGCGGTTGCCCTCATTTCTTCTAAGCTCCTGCAGCCGCAGTAGCCCATTCCTGAGCGAAGCCCTCCGACGAGCTGATGAATACTGTTGGCGAGCGCTCCCTTGTATGGAACCCTCCCCTCAACACCTTCTGGGACAAGCTTTTCAAGTTCTACTCCTTGCTGCCCATACCTATCCTGTGCGCCCTGCTGCATAGCCCCCAGAGAACCCATCCCCCTGTATTCCTTGTAAGTCCTGCCTTGATAGAGTATCAGTTCTCCGGGAGATTCGTCAGTTCCAGCAAAGAGGCTTCCTATCATTACACATTGAGCTCCCGCAGCTATAGCCTTAGATATGTCTCCGGAATACTTTATGCCGCCATCAGCTATCAGCGGTATATTAGCTTTAGATGATACCTTGTAACAATTGCTGATAGCAGTTAATTGTGGAACACCAGCCCCTGCAACTATCCTTGTAGTGCATATTGAGCCGGGTCCGATTCCTATCTTTAGAGCGTCAGCGCCAGCAGCGATTAGTTCCTTTGCAGCTTCGGCGGTCGCAATATTGCCGGCGATCACATCGATATCGAATAGTTTCTTGATTTGCTTCAATGTATCTATTACGCCTTTTGAATGTCCATGAGCCGTGTCTATAACGATTACATCAACGCTGGCTTTAACGAGCAGCTCAGCCCTGTAAATGGCTTCCTCGCCAACTCCCACGGCTGCGCCGACCCTCAGCCTTCCTAAGTGATCCTTGCAGGCATTAGGATACTTCTTCTTTTTCTCTATATCCTTTATTGTGATAAGTCCTTTAAGATTAAAATCATCATCGACTATAGGGAGTTTTTCTATCTTATAATCATGGAGCAAATTTTTAGCCTCATCGAGGGTTGTGCCCACAGCCGCTGTTATGAGTTTTTCACATGTCATGACCTCCCCTACCATTCTGTCCAGATTAGTCTCGAATCTCAAATCCCTGTTAGTCAGAATCCCTACGAGCTTTTCTTTCACAGTAACAGGAACGCCTGAAATCTTATATCTCTCCATTAATTTAACAGCTTTCGATATGGGTTCATCGGGTGATATCGTGATGGGATCAACAATCATACCGCTCTCTGATTTTTTGACCTTGTCTATCTCGAGCGCCTGTTTCTCGGGCTGCATCGCCCTGTGAACAATTCCCAAACCACCTTCTCGCGCTACTGCGATAGCTAATTTAGATTCGGTAACTGTGTCCATTGCAGCGCTGATGATCGGGATATTGAGGGTTATGTTTCTAGTAAGTTTGGTGCTTACATCAACTTCTTTAGGCATTACATCCGATTTTGCCGGCATCAGCAAAACATCATCAAAGGTTAAACCTAAGGGCAAATTATCCTCGAGCATGGCTATACCTCATTTATATAAAATGGAAAAAAATAATTATAACATTTTTAGCAGACAGAGATTTTAATAAAACAATCTCTACCCGAAAAGCGCTGCATTTATAGGCAAACTCTAATATCTGCATAATCCCGGAAACTATAATTGTATTTTTGTTTGGCAGGCATATATCCCCTCAAACATTTTATAGTATCAAAGTATCAAATGACACTCTGTCACTTTGACACCTGACCCTTTCATTTTATTAGGTTTGCGGCATTGCATGTCCTAGGTGTTTCAGAACAAAGGGTTTTCGGGCATCTATGCCCGATCTTTTGAAACGAAATGCATTTTTTGCGTAAAATATTGTTTAAATTGACTATGAGGACTTTTTTGAGAAAACAATGGTTTTTTGTAGGCATCGCAGTAATTATTGCGCTTGCCTTTAGTATGCCCGATATTGGCAGATGTGTAAGGACATACAGCATACTTAATATAGGCATTTCCCTCGCTTTTTTCATCACAGGACTTACCCTTGAGACATCCAGCATAGCTGGACATTTGAAGCATTTCAAGCCTCCTGCTGCAGCAATGATTTCCTCTCTCTTGCTTTTTCCTCTGTTGTCATGGCTGCTCGCAACTCCCTCACTGCCTGCAGAATTTGTCATAGGCGTATGCATAATAGCAACGGCGCCGGTTACGGTAGCATCCGGAACAGTTATGACTGCCATCGGAAGAGGCAATGTCGCTCTCTCGCTATTTATTTGCGTGCTGGGAAATCTTGTTGCACTTTTTACGATTCCCTTTTCGTTGAGCCTTCTTATCAGTATTGAAACGAATATTGAGCTGCCTGTATTTAAAATGCTTTATGGGCTTTTTACTACAATCCTTGTTCCAACAGTGCTGGGACAGCTTGTCCGCCCCTTTATGAAAAATAATCTTGAACCCTATAAAAGGATATTTTCTATTTTTCAGCAGATCGTCGTGCTTCTTATCATATTCAATGCCGTTGCGAGCTCGACAGACAAAATAATTCAGGCTGGCATTTCTGTGATTCTCGTTGGCGGTTTTATGTTCATCCTTCATTCAATCATACTCGCGATGAATTATGGCATATCAAAAAGCATCAGGCTTGACAGGGCATCAACAGTCGCCTTTACTATACACACTTCGCAAAAGACCCTCACAGTTTCTTATCTGGTCTGGGCAGAATATTTCGCAGTTGATTATCCGATGGCTTTGATACCCGGAATCCTTTATCATTTGATTCAGATGATAATGGATACGGTAGTTGCTGAAAGATTTAGAATCGCTGCGGAGAAAGCGGATATCAAGATTTAAGGTTGTTGAGGGCGGTCAGGTCTTCCTCGAATAAGGTTTTCTTCCTGTGAAGGTTGAATTTAAAAACCAAAAATAGACTATTTGTTTTTCTAAATGTATAATTTTACATCTTAAAAATAAAAAGGAGCTATGATAATATGTCTGAACTAATAATGCCAGGTGACAGGGAAATGTCGGGGGGCAAAAAATGAATGTATGCAGTTTCGTTTGCCAAAAATCATGCTCGGAAGTATGCTGTAACGGAGCAACTCTCATAACAATCGAGGAAATCAAAGATATATATGATATCTTTCCTATCTATATCGGATTCAGAAAGTATTTTCCGCTGGATAAAGAGCACAAGACATTTCTAAAGAACATGGGAGGCGAGGTTGATGACTATTATATCCTAGGCGATTTGATCGCCGGCAACAGATTTAGAAAAACATGTTTTGCACTCGATGAGGATAAATTATGCAAACTCCATAAAATCGGTAAAAAGCCTTTGCAGTGCCGTATTATTCCATTCTGCCCCGTTTACCCTGAAGGCTTGCAGGATATAATTTTTATGGAGCAGAGGAAGGTGAAGTTTGCTGAATGCAAAGGTTATAAAGATAGTTCAACTGAATCAATCGTATGGAAAGACGGTTCATTTACAGATCTATCAATAAAAAATGCCTTCTACGATTTTCAAAGAGGGTTTGAAAAACAATCTTCTATAATGAAGGATATTTTATTGACAATATATAAAGAGGATTTTTTTAAGGATTTTCTTGAAGGAGAAGGCATATTGGAAATGCCAATACCTATACCTTTTCTTTTTAGAGTTTTGGAAGAGGCTAGTTTTTCGGATGAGGAATCAATCAAGTTTATCGTAGCGCAGACAAAGATATGCCAAAAAGAACTTGATGATGAATCTGCTCAAAACACGGTTATCGAGGACTGGTTTATGGAGCTTAAAAAACTGACGAGGATATATCAAGAATATCTCCAGAACAAGACAGAATAGCCAGTAAAATGCAAAATTGGAAAGATAATATATATTTTGTTCTCGTTGAGCCGAAAGAGACTGGCAATATAGGAGCTTCCGCAAGGGCTATTAAAAACATGGGGTTTAAAAATTTATCGCTTATAAAGCCTAAACTGCCTATCACGGACGAGGCAAAATGGATGGCTCACAATGCAATAGATGTGTTGGAAAGCGCAGTTATCTATGAAAATCTCGCTGAGGCTCTTGATGACAAATCCTTAGTGGTAGGGACTTCGAGGCGAAAGGGCAGAAAACGAGGCACATTTCTAAGCGCCAGGGATGGCGCAAAGAGACTTTTTGAAACAGCACGAGCAAACAAAATCGCGATTCTCTTTGGCAGGGAGGATAAGGGGCTTTTTAATGCGGAAATCAAGAAATGCGGATTCCTGATGACGATATCAACAAGCAGTGAGCAGCCCTCTCTCAATCTCGCCCAGGCAGTCTTAATTATCTCTTACGAACTCTCTACTGCTGCATATGAAAATGAAAACATTAATCATTTAGAAGGAACGGTCTTTGTTAATCAAAGCGACCTTGATTATCTCTGCGTTAGAATCGATCAGACCCTTTATAATCTGGGATATTTTCCAGAAGGGGATAGGGATGTTCAAAAAAAGATGATGCAGAATTTAAGGCATTTTATCGGCAGGTCAGGTCTATCTGATTGGGAACTAAGGATGCTGCACGGCCTATGCTCGCAGATAAATAAGAAACTCGGTAAATAGCAGGGGTGAAGAGCCATCCCGACCTAAATTCAAGTTTAAAAATTCAAAAAATGTCACGCTTCAAGTTTATACGACTAATGCCTGTATATCAAAGCATCAACGCAAAATATAAAACCTCACTGTTCAAGTAGATTAAAAAGGGCATCAGTGGATAGCCTCCTGATGCCCTTTTTAAGGTTTTATATCAAAAAATTAGAGTCTGTTTGCTACGAGACTGTCAACAACGGCTGGGTCAGCGAGTGTGCTGGTATCACCAAGTTGATCTATATCTCCTGACGCAATCTTCCTCAAAATCCTTCTCATGATCTTACCGCTTCTAGTCTTGGGCAGACCTGGAGCGAACTGGAGTTTGTCAGGCGTTGCAATAGGTCCGATAACAGTTCTGATATGAGCTACCAGCTTCTTTTTAAGATCATCCGATGGCTCAAAGCCTTCTTTAAGGGTTACATAGCAGTAAATCCCCTCGCCTTTAATGTCATGTGGGAATCCAACAACCGCTGCCTCTGCAACCGTTTCATGAGCAACAAGGGCAGACTCGACCTCGGCTGTTCCAAGTCTATGGCCTGAGATATTAATGACATCGTCAATCCTGCCAAGTAGCCAGTAGTAGCCATCTTCATCCATTCTCGCTCCATCGCCAGTCAGATAATATCCAGGGAAGCCAGAGAAATAAACCTCTTTAATTCTCTTATTTTCTAAGTCTCCATATGTGCCCCTGAGTATTCCGGGCCAGGGTTTAGCGATCAACAATGTGCCGCCTTCATTTATATCCGCTGGAGAGCCATCCTGTTTGACAATCTTTGGAACTATGCCAAAGAAGGGTCTTGTTGCAGAACCGGGCTTTTGAGGGATTGCTGCCGGCAGGGCAGTAATCATAAATCCACCTGTCTCGGTCTGCCACCAGGTGTCAACTATCGGGCATCTTTCCCTTCCGACATTCTTGTAATACCACATCCATGCCTCAGGGTTGATTGGTTCGCCGACAGAGCCAAGAACCTTGAGTGAAGATAAATTATAGCTTAAGGGCCACTTTTCTCCTTCTCTCATAAGAGACCTGATAGCTGTAGGAGCTGTATAGAAAATGCTGACTTTATGTTTATCAACAATTTCCCAAAACCTGCCGGGGTTTGGATATGTAGGTATGCCTTCAAACATAAGGCTTGTAGCTCCAAAAGAAGTAGGCGCAAAGAGCACATAGCTGTGGCCAGTTACCCAACCGATGTCGGCTGTGCAGAAATGAATATCTTCGGGCTTTACATCAAATGTATATTGAAAGGTAATATTTGTAAAGAGTAAATATCCACCAGTCGTGTGGAGAACCCCTTTAGGTTTTCCTGTTGACCCGGAGGTATAAAGGATAAAAAGCGGGTCTTCAGCATCCATCCACTCGGGTTCGCAATATAAAGGAAGGTCTTTATCAGCCATTAGTTCATGCCACCAAAGGTCTTTTCCAGCTTCAAAGGCAACCTGCCCGCCGGTCCTCTTAACAACGATTGTATTCTTCACAGACGGACATTCTTTAAGAGACTCATCTACATTAGCCTTGAGAGGAACGGGTTTGCCGCCTCTTACTCCCTGATCAGCAGTAATTACGAGGCATGACTGGGCATCCTGAATCCTGTCTCTTAATGCCTGAGAACTGAAGCCTCCAAATACCACGCTGAAAATTGCGCCGATTCTGGAGCACGCGAGCATAGCTATAGGGAGTTCAAGTATCATGGGAAGATATATAGAGACCCTGTCGCCTCTTTTAACGCCGAGTTTCTTAAGAACATTGGCAAATTTGTTTACCTCATAAGATAATTGCTGATATGTAAGGGTCTTATACTCACCGCCGTCAGCTTCCCAAATCAGAGCTGCCTTATTCCTTGTTGCGCTGTTAAGGTGTCTGTCAATGCAGTTGTATGATACATTTAGCTTTCCTCCCTGAAACCATTTAATATAAGGCTTATGGAAGTCATAATCGAGCACTTTGTCCCACATCTTAAACCATATGAGTCTTTCTGCGGCTTCTCTCCCCCAGAAGCCTTCAGGGTCTTCGACTGACTCTTTATACATTCTTTCATAGTCAAACATCGTCTTGACATAAGACTTTTCAACAAACTCCTTTGGCGCTGGGAAAACCCTCTTTTCCTCAAGCAATACCGAAATTTCCTTCTTTCCCGACATACTCTAACCTCCCTTAGTTATTTAATTTGGTTTATAATAGCTGAAATTAACTATTCTAAACCAAATCATTCTAAAAAAGTCAAGTATCTGGAAACACCCGAAAGATAGACATAGAAAATGGTAATTCCGAGCCCGCTATTTTGTCGTTCCGACCGAAGG
>JBBIIV010000050.1:5414-12471 GCA_037446295.1 Nitrospirota bacterium | reverse complement strand
AGTGGAGATTTTACAGAGCAATTAGATAGGACATAAGACAAAATCTGTCAAAAAAACCTTGAAATTGCCTTAGAAATAGTTTTGAAGAATTTCTATATCGGGATTCGGGATCCACTAGTTTCCAGAATTTTAAAGCTAAAATGAATCTACATTATTAATAGATAGTGTCTGTTTATAAATTGCCGTTTTTTATCTTTGTCATGCCCGAAGCCTGCCCTCGATGTTTGTAGTCTGGGGTCCTTAGCGGGCATCCGGACATAAGGAATTGGATTCCTGCCTTCGCAGAAATGACATTGTGGAGCATTTTATTGCAACAAAATTGGAGAAGACTGAATTTTTTTGAAAGATAATCGTGATTTTTTTAAATTTATATTGATTTCTAAAGGTATGTAATGATATTATTTATAAAAAGTATTTATTCCAAAGCTTCTACATTGTATAAATGGGAGTAATATCTTGAAAATATTGGAATTGAACAGTTTACATAAGATTTATTGTATGACTCTCATCACATGGTCACGAGAGGTGTTTTTTATCCCTTGAAGCAGGTGTGCTCTTTTTAGTAATGGATTATTAAAAAGGAGTTGAATGCTGATATGGATCTTGAGAAAATCATTAAAAAGCAATCCCCCTCTACTGAAGGAAATGAGGAGATTGAAAAGCTTATCCTTCTTGGCAAACAAATAGCGAGCCTTGCACATGAATTGAACAATCCATTGACCGCTATTTTGGGATATGCCGAAATGCTTCAGACCATTGAATTGGACCCGAGAGCAAAAAGATATGCCAACAACATTTATATATCAGCAATCAGGGCTGCAAAGATTGCAGAGGGACTTCTGACATATCTGAAAAAAAAAGAAATCCAGTTTGCGCCTGTAAACATTAATGATGTAATCGAAAAAACATTATCTCTCTTTGAATACCAGATTGCCGTAAACTCCATTTCTCTTCAGTTGGACTTGCCGCCTGTAAACCCTGCGCGCGGGGACTTCCATAAGCTTCAGCAGATATTTTTTAATCTTATAATTAATTCCATACAATCTTTAGAAACATGGCATGGAAAAAAGAAGATAACGATTACGACAAAATCATATAAAGATAAAATAAGGGTATTTGTCTCGGACACTGGACCTGGGATTAACAAGTTGAATGAAAACAAAATTTTTTCTTCCATTTATACTACCAAGAAGGATGGTTCAGGGCTTGGGTTAAATATCGTTTATAACATAGTCAAAGAACATGGCGGAGATATATCGTTATCGCCTACCACTGCTGGGTGTAGTTTTGTAATTGATTTGCCAGTCTATACGGAAGCTGTAGAACACCGGACTACTTCATCTGCCAAGAAAATCCAAGAAAATAAAAAGATACTTATAGTTGATGATGATGAGCTTGTAATAAGCGCCATAGGCGGCATTATAAAGCTTCTTGGAGGCTCCGTAACATTTACCTCAAAACCATCAGCAGGGTTGGAGGAACTGAGGAAAAATGATTTTGATATAATCTTAGTTGACTATAAAATGCCCGAAATGAATGGGGTTGATTTTATCGGACTCGCAAGCAAGTTTGTTGATATCAAAAAATTTATCATAATAACAGGCTATATTGGGCTGGATATAAATATAATTAACGAGGAATATAAGATTCCCGTGCTGCAGAAACCTATAAGCCTCGAAGAACTCAGACGAGTAATATCAGGGGATATTTTTTTAAAAATATGAATTCCACTACAAAATCGAAAATAACTGAACTATCATCCCTGCCAACGATTCCCGTTGTGATAAGTAAGTTGATAGGCATTTTGAAAAATGAAAATGCATCGATGGGCGAACTCGTAGAAACAATAAGACATGACCAGTCAATTATATCAAGGATTGTATCAATAGCAAATTCTCCATTCTTCGGTTATCCCGGAAGGATAAACAGCATCGAGCAGGCAGTTTTGATGCTGGGCTTTAATCTTGTAAGGAGCATTTCTTTGAGTGTATCTATCTTTACGATGTTCCCGATTCCTTATATTACACTCAAGAAGATGTGGGCACATTCTTTTAAGGTCGCCAGCCTTTCTGGTTTGCTTTGCTCTAAAATTTCCATCAATAACAGCGGGGTTTGCTTTTTGGCAGGATTGCTTCATGATATCGGCAGGGGTATATTCCTTGCTATCAACAAATCCGAGCATCCGCCTGGGGGCATTGAAACCTTGCCCAAACTAAAGGCGCACGAGCTTTTTGAAGCTGAAAAATTGCTTTTTCAGTGCAATCATACAGATGCTGCCAGGTGGTTTTTGGAAGAGCTTTTTTTTCCTCAGGAAATCATCCTGCCTGTTTATTATCATCATGATTTAGGGGGTGCATCTCTCTCTGAGCTTCCCCACAAGAATGTGATCTTGGCGATATATCTTTCAGAAGGCTTAATTCAAGAGATCGACCCTGATGATTTAAATGATGGACAATTTAGCGAAGTTCACTCAATGCTTTTCAAAGAGGCAGGCTTTACCACAAAAGATATAGAGGAAATAAAGAAAAATTTTCTCTTAACAGTAATTTCGGCGAATAACTTTTTTGAACTTTAAGAATCTATGCCTAAATCTCCCTTAGACTGTAATCAAAGGGAACCTTGGACATTACCTCTTCAATAGTTGTTAATCCTGTTTTTACCTTATTCAAAGCATCTTCATATAGCAATTTAAGCCCATCGCTTCTTGCGGTCATAAGCAATTGCTGCTCGTCTGTTTTGCTCGATAAGGCGATTTTCAGCTTTTTGGACATGCCAAGATACTCATATACCGCTATTCTTTCGAGGTAGCCTGTATTCACACATTTAGGGCATCCTTTCCCCCGGTAGAATTTATGAATATCGTGAACCCCAAAATCGTTTAAGAAGGTCTTGACTTCATCCGAGACATCCGCCTCGACCTTGCAATAGCTGCATATTCTCCTTACAAGCCTCTGAGATAAAATGCCCGTCACTGATGATGATACAAGGTAAGGAGGAATGCCTATATCTATCAGTCTTACTATTGTTGCAACCGTATTATTTGTATGAAGGGTGGTCAGCACAAGATGACCAGTCAATGCTGCCTTTATCGCTATCTCTGCGGTCTCAAGGTCTCTAACTTCACCTACCATAATGACATCGGGATCCTGTCGAAGAACAGACCGAAGTATTGAGGCAAATGTCCTGCCAACAGCCTCATTAACAGCGCATTGTGAGATGCCTTCAAGTTTATATTCAACAGGGTTTTCGATGGATATAACATTCCTTGTATCTGAACGTAGATGGTTCAGGCACGCATAAAGCGTGGTGGTCTTGCCGCTGCCGGTCGGTCCTGTGACTATAAACATCCCTTGCGGCAATCTAAACATCTCCGTTATTGATCTGGAAACTGGTTCAGGCATTTGGAGTTCATGAAGCGGAACAAGCCCCTTGCCCTGATCGAGCAATCTGATAACAACCTTCTCTCCATGTATCAGAGGCAAAGTTGATATTCTCATATCAATTATCCTTCCCTTTATATTTACTGAAGCATCTCCGTCTTGTGATGTGCGCCTATTGGTAATATCGAGCTGTGAGATTATTTTGATGCGGGAGACTACTGACTCATGTATCTCCTTCTGATACTTGAAGATATTCTGCAACTCCCCGTCAATCCTAAATCTTACCTGAACATATTTTGCTCTTGGTTCTATATGAATATCGCTTGCCCTTTTTTTGGCAGCATCTGTTATGAGCATGGCAACAAGTTTTACTATTTTAGGGGCATTGCTTCGTGAATATAGAGTCTCGACATCGACGCTGGTTGCTTCAACTTTCTCTTTCTCCCTAAACTCGATATCCTTTTCTGCATGAAGTTCAGCCTCAAGAGAGCCAAACAGCTGCTCGCCATTTTTTTCATATGTTTGATCCATGTCCTGATAATTTTTATCTATTGCCAATTCAATAGACCAATCATAAGAAACAACCGGTGAGACCCTTAGTCTCGTATAAAAAGAAATCTCATCTAAGGCGTTTGAATCCAAAGGGTCATTCATTGCAAGAATAAGCTTGCCATTTTTTATACTTATTGGGAAAACCAAGTATTTTTTTGCCATCTCCCTTGGAACGAGTTTCTTGATTTCATCATCTATAATATAATCGTCGCATAACACCAGATTTAATTGGAGTTTATTTGCGATCGCATCAATAATCTGATCTTTTGTTACATAACCCAAACTAACAAGAACCTCTCCAAGCCTCTGTTTTCTGTCCTGCTGGATTTCGAGGGCATGCTTTAACTGTTCTTCTGTGATTATTCCCGAGGTGATTAAGATCTCTCCAAGCTTCTTTCTTTTGCCGAGCTCGTTGGCTTTAAGCCTCTCTAAAAGAGTCTCCATCAACTGCTTGCCAGTAATATATTTAAGCTCAACAAGTATTCTGCCTAACCTCAATTTCTTTTCTTTAACAAGGGCAAGAGCATGTTCTAACTGTTGATGGGTTATTAAATTCTTGCCAACTAAATACTCACCGAGTTTTTCAGGTTCTTTTTGGTCAATAGTCTGCATCTTTTAAATTTTGATTTCTTTTAAAATTGTTTTGGTTTATTATTTTGTAATAACATTTGCTTAACAAAACATCTTTTTTGATTGCACCGAACGAAATAGACTGAGTTCAGGCTCTGCTAAATATATCAGCATAATAACGCTAGTTTAAATTGCCATAACCTTAAATCCAGCAATAAGTGTTAGTATTCAGGCAATATATATGAGGGCATCATACAATCTCTATAGGCATACCGACTAAACTTATCCGAAAAATAGAGATAGAAAGTTGTCATTTCGAGCAGAGCGAGAAATCTTATCGTTTAACTTAAAGATTCCTCACACCCGTTGGGTGTTCGGAATAACAGATAAATAGAGCGGTTTGCAGGTCTATCTCTATTTTTCGGACTTATCCTTAGACTTGACAAGCGGATCGGCAAATTATGAATTTGGTTATCCCTGTCAAATCAAGCTCGGCTTGGTATTATCTTAGTTTCCAGAGGTCTCTGCTATGGGCTTTGAATTAATCCCCCTATAAGTTTCCACATTCATATCACACAAATTATACGGTATTATACCATAATTTTGATAATATTTTTAATATTGCTAAAACCGAAAAAAAAGTCTTTAAAAGGCTCATTTATCTGGACTAGTTGCTAAGTTCTACGGTTTGACTTGAGCCGTCAAGATATTAAATCATCCAGCAAATCCAAGATTATTCAAAGGGTCTTAGCTCAGTCTTTACTTTTTTTACCTTATTATGATACAAAAAAAGCCGTAATTTACGGTATGTATTTTGAAATCTATAAAAATAGAAAATAATACTCTTTTAGTTTTTTCTCATTGCAAAAGAAGAATGGACGCTTAACTTTGTTTTTTTAAAATATAAGGGGTCATTGGCTCCTGCAAAAATTTTCATTATAAGGAGGCATTATGGAAGAGATACCTCGTGCCGGCGTTATGCTCATTCTAAGCGGTCTGCTTATTGGGGTTATTTTCGGCTTTGCGCTTCAGCGCGGCAGATATTGAATGAATACAGCATTTAGAGACGTGATCTTTATCAATGATTTGACGATGTTCCGTTCGTGGCTTATTGCGCTTGGTATAGCTATAATCGGCTCTAATCTTATTGAAGATATGGGGTTCATGGGCGAGGATGGTTTAAGAAGGCAGGTCTTCGCTCCAATTGCCGCCATTGTAGGTGGTTATCTTTTTGGCATTGGAATAGTAATAGCAGGAGGCTGCGGAAGCGGCGTCCTGTATAAGCAAGGAGAAGGGCAGTTTGCAGCTCTGGTCGCCACACTTGGTTTTGGGGGATCGCTTATATCAACACTGCATGGACCTCTGAACCCAGTAATGAAAGCCATCAAAAGTTACAAGGTTTCACTAGGTTCTGGAGAAGACGCAATTACAGCTCCCGCCTTATGGAACTTTTTTGGACATTCTATGATAACAAAATGGACTGTTATAGCCGTAGTTATTGCTATAATCATCATCGTAGTGCTTAAAGGCAAGCCTTTTCAGGCAAAGAGCAAGAAGGGCTGGGCATGGTCTGTTAGCGGAGCTATAATAGGACTTATTGTAGTTCTTGCATGGTGGACATCTTATTTCTATGGCGGACAAGCGAGGGGGCTCTCGTTTTCGGGACCAACTGCTGACTTTCTGATGTTTGGTCTTGTCGGAAACAGTCAGGCTCCTTTTGATCCGATGTTTAGTCTTTTCGGCATAGGCGTCTTGACATGGAGCGCTCTGTATGTTGTCGGAGTGCCAATAGGCGCTTATATGAGCGCTAAAGGCTTGAAGGAATTTAAACTTACCGCACCCAGGCAAGCAGATGAACTAGTAAAAGTTTTTATTGGCGGGATTATAATGGGTTTTGGTGCAGCAGTGGCGGGCGGCTGAACGGTTGGTCATTCGCTGACAGGTATGTCAGCTCTATCGTTGCAAAGCATCCTTGCTACAATTTTTATTGTATTGGGAAACTGGACTATGGCATATTTTATGTTTATTAAGCCTATGCAAGATTGAGCAGGCTTTCAAAATTGATTTAAGGTTTTTTTGTCTCTCTTGATGATTTTTTATTTTCTGATAAAGGGATTTTAATCCTTAAAACAGAAGATGATTATAATAAGACATCTAGAAGCTGCTCGATTTCTGGACTCAGCTCCGCCTTACGGGGACCAGTTCACATTGTTAAGGGTGGTTTTTCAACTTTAATTTTTGTTATTCTAAATGTAGGGCATGAAAATTGCTTTACTTTATTAATCGCTATCTTATTAATGAAAGGAGGTGAACAAAAGAATGAGATTTAAATCAATTATCGCTCTTGTAATCGCTGTTATTTTTACACTTGGAGTAGCGACCATGGGATTTGCGGCCGGAGAGGCTAAAGGCACAATCACAAAGATAGACGGTAAAAAGGTCACAATTAAGGATGACAAGGGAAAAGAGACTACAGTTCAGGTTAAGGAAGTCAAGGATGTCAAGGTAGGAGACAAAGTTACCGTTAAGGATGGCGTAGTAACAAAAGACGCTCC
>JBBIIV010000050.1:0-5314 GCA_037446295.1 Nitrospirota bacterium | reverse complement strand
AAAGACGCTCCCAAGAAAAAGAAACCTGAAGGCTGCTAAATCATCATATCATCAAAACATAAAGGGATGCAATGTTGAGTTGCATCCCTTTGCTATTATATTGTATCAATCAAAATGACAAGTGTTTATGATGCCATAAGAAAAAATGAGTTGATTGACGGATATTATGGGACTGAGACAAATGAGGAAGGATTTAAAGTAATTGCGTTTAGATAATTTAGTTAAATACAAAGGGGTCGAGAGTATTTATGCCCGCTAAACAAAATTTTAATTATAGTTTCAGGGTTAGCTTCAAGTCAATTTTTATCGCTGGTTTTGAGTATGATTTATAAACGAAGCAGCAGAGAGCGGGGTTTAAAGATAACATAGTTTAACAATACCACCGCCCCCAATCGGCGGAAAAAAGGCAACAATATCGCTGTCTCTTAATTTATCGTCTAAGTTAGCGTGGCGATTGTTTACAAAAATTATCGTAGCATCTTTATCGCTAATCCCAATTTGCATAAGCAAATCGCTGACCTTTGCGTCTTCATTAATAGCTATTGTCTTTTCGACAAACCTATCTTTCTGCAAGGTTGCAAAAAGCTTAACATGAATAATCATATTATTCACTGCATCTATTTGCCAACAAACCGCCTAATTCTATGATGAGAGAGTTAAATAATTTAAGGGTAATAGTTCCCTTTTTTTTGGGTGCCTCTTGGTCATGAGCCTTATATTTTATAGACTCCCTTAACAAAGAGATGAGACCCTTTCTTGTCATCGCAGCGCCGACAAGTCCGGGCATCTGCGCAGATAAGGCGATAACCGAACCATCTTTGACGATGAAGGTATCAATGTCGTCAACAGGACAGCCATCGGCGAATACGATGGCAATCCTGTTTTCAATATAATTGTCTGACATATTAAACTGGTCTCGCAAAAGCTCCCTTAAAGAACAGCCTACCAATACATCGAGCTTTACCCCTTGCTGCCAGTCTGCGGTTTTTATCTCAAACAATTAAAACTACCAATTGAATACCTTATCGAGGTCTTCATCCTTTACATTGAAAGTTACATTATGAGGGGAGACTGGTTCGGTGTAAAAGAACCGAGGCAGTCTATCATGCTCCTTCGTAAAGCCTGCCCTTGCGTTAAAATCTCTCTCCATTTTGAGCACATTCTTTCCGAGTTCGGTAACGCTATCAGCTGTGAGATTTAGCCCATAAAATGCATTAAGCATATCAAGCAAAGCCTGAAAGGTGTCAGGCTGATCAAGCAGAGCAAAGGCTATAAAAAGACACATGCCAGTTGAGTCAATGGCAGCAGTTGCTATCTGCAAGTTTCTTGAAAGTTCAATCTGTCCATCGGTGGATAATGGGTCAACAAAACCACCGCATTTTAAAATATTCGTTGCAATTGCATAGCCTGCTGTGTGGTCAGCGCCCATCGTGCTGGTTGCATAAGTAACGCCTATGCCCTGAATGGCTCTCGGGTCGTATGCCGGCATCGCCTGCCCTTTAACAACTGGCGCTCTTTCAATGCCAAAAACCTTTGCTGTTACAGCCGCACCACTGCCGAGAATCCTGCCGAGATGAGAACCCTTGCCCACTTCTCTTATTAGATTAATCGCTGCCTGTCGGTCCCCAAATCTTGCTAATCCTGCCTCCATAGCAACGGCAATTGTTGCGCCCATCTCTATTGTATCAAGACCATAATTGTCATCAAGAAAATCTATCATGGCGATTGTATCAATGTCATCTATCCCGCAATTAGCGCCATGCGCCCAGACTGTCTCATATTCGGGCTGCTTGGTAAGATAGTGTCCATCCTTATCATGGTATATGCCAGAACATCTTATCACGCATCCTCGATGGCATCCATGAGTTACAAGCCCTCCCCTTTTTGCCTCTAACTCCGTAGCTGTCTCACCGCTTATCTTTGAGACTCCTGAAAATCTTCCCTCCTTGAAATTATAAGTCGGATATGCGCCTGATTCATTGATAATATTTGCAAGGATGTTAGTCCCATAACTTGGCAGCCCTTTGCCAGTCACAGGATGTTTCATAATGCCGTCAACGAATCTCCTGTTAGCATCCTTAAATTTTTCAGCTTCTTTAGGTTGTCTATATTTTATGCCTGTATCATCGAGGACTATAACCTTTACCTGCTTCGCCCCCATAACCGCCCCAACGCCTCCTCTGCCTGCATGACGAGTTGGTCTGAGCTCCATATCAGTGCAGGCAACCGAAGCTGCACTGAGCTTCATCTCGCCCGCAGGTCCTATAGAAATACACGCGATGTTGTCACCGTATTGAGACCTCATTTTTTCAACAAGGTCGTAGTTTGGGAGCATTTTCAAAGAATCGTCAGCTTCTATACTTATGCCGTTTTTCGTGATAATTATCTTATACAGATTATCTGTCTTAGGCTTCCCTTCAAAGACTATTGCTGCATAACCCAATTTTGCAAGCACTTGGGACGGCTGACCGCCTGCATTTGCCTCTTTAATCCCACCTGTCAAGGGGCTTTTACAGCCAACTGAAATCCTTCCAGACATAGCGCCTGTAGTGCCGCTCAAAAGACCCGGCGATATAACTAACTTGTTCTCAGTTCCTAAAGGGTGGCACAGTGGAGGCACTTCATTTGATACTATCGCTGATGTGAGCGCCCTCCCCCCGAATCCTGCATAATTGCCAAGAGGTTCTACTGTAAAAGACGGCCCATTTTTTTCACCCATGTTAACCCTTAATATACTGTCCATAGTTTAACCTCCATGTTTTTGGATGGTAATATCATAATACAATGCTTTAGATCCCTAGTCTGTCCCCGACCTTTAATCCTGATGAGGATATAAATTCTAAGGACTTTACCTTCCCCGCGCTAGCGTATTGAACCCTTTTTATGAAAATACTGCCTCCATTGCCAGCTACTGCAAAGCCATCATCGTTTACTGATATAATTTCACCTGCAATCGCATTGTGCTGAATTGACTGGAGAGAGGAATCAAATATCTTTAGTTTCTCTCCTCTAAAAGTGGTTGAGGCGCCAGGAGATGGATTGGCGCCCCTTATAAGATTGTATACTTGCTGAACGGGTTTGGACCAGTCAATTACCGTATAAAAATCTGTGCACAATGGCTCATAAGAGGCCTGTGATTCATCCTGTTTTATACTTGGGGCTGTCCCGTTTTTAACCATTTCTACCGCTTCAACTATCGCCTCGACTCCAAGTGGGAACAATTTGTTAAAGTAAAGAGTTCCTGTGGTATCATCAGGCGATATCTCAACTTCTTTTTGTAAAATAATTGGGCCTGTATCTATACCTTGGTCAGGCCAGAAGATTGTGAGACCGGTTTTTGTTTCACCGTTTATAACGGCCCAGTGGATTGCCGTGCCTCCTCTATGCTTTGGCAGAAGAGAAGGGTGGTATTGAATTGTCTTTAATCCTGGATAGTCTAAAATACGCTTTGGGACTATATCTGTGACAAATGCCATAACATTAAGGTCGGGCTCTAATTTTATAAAGACATCATAAACTCCAGTATCTTTCATCTTCTCAGGCTGATAAACATGGATGCCTTTGCTTTCAGCGAGTTTTTTCATGCCTGAGGGCTTGCCAGGTGGATCGGGAGGGCAAAAAACACCAACTACATTTTCATTTTTATTAAGCAATGCCTCAAGAACCTTTTCGCCAAAAGCAGCCTGCCCGATTAAAACGATGCGCATATGTTAGTGCCTCCTTATAGTTTTATAATGCAGCTTCTTACAATCATCAAAATTACCTCATCTACATTTATTTAGAGTCTGTTTATAAATTGCTGTTTATTATTTTCGTCATGCCCGAAGCCTGCCCTCGAAGTTTGTAGTCGGGGTCCTTAGTCGGGCATCCAGACATAAGGAATTGGATTCCCACTTTCGCGGGAAACCTTGGATTCCTGCCTTAGTAGGAATGACAAAATAATGGGTTTATCGACTTTATAAACAGACTCTATTTATGTAACATTATTAGCGGTAATAAAACGCCCTTGCAAAAATGAATAAAAAATCTCAAAACACTTAACTCCTTAATTTTTTAAATAATATAGCATAAATGGTTTTATAATCAATATACCAAAAAGTTAAACAATTCTTTTGGTGTAAATATTTTCTCCGAGAGACATATTTCTTATTTGATGCCATTAGCTATTAACTCAACTTTCGCAGGAAGAAAACCCCCTTCTGTCCTTAATAGTCAACGGTAAAGCAGCTATAAACTTGTTTATAAGGTCTTCGATTATCTTTTCTGATAAATCAATCAACCTTTCTAAATAGAGCCTGTTTCTTCGTCATTCTTGCCTGTCTGCATGCTAAGCACAGGCAGGCAAGCGAAGCGCAAAATCCTTATGTCCAGCCATAGGGAAGGATTCCGGACAATCCGGGCCCACAATAGACCATCAGAAACCTTTTAACCAGAATGGGATTCTTTATTTTTGACTGCTTACATCTCTATTTCAGTGAATGATTCTTTGCAGATTCTCAGTTGTAAGAAAATTTTGTTTGACTATAATATTATGACTATGATATCATGACTATAGTCATAAATAAGTTTAGGGGGTGAGCAATGGGAAAGGTTGTATCTAAATCCAAATTCAAGCCCAAATCTCTTGAATATTTCCGCCAGATAGAAGAAAGCGGCGAGGAACTCATTATTACAGACCGCGGACGTCCTGTAATAAAAGTGATTCCCTATTCTGCCGAGCCAGCAAGCGCATTGCAATTACTTCGAAATTCCGTGAAGGCATATAAAAAACCTACTGAACCTGTAGCGGTTGAAGAATGGAAGGTTATAAAGTGATTTTGCTTGACACCCATGCGTTAATATGGCATTTGAGCAATCCAGAGAATTTGTCTGAAAAGGCGAATCAGGCAATTGAACGCTCTATCAACAACAATCGGCTTTATGTTTCGTCAATCAGCGCATGGGAGGTGGCAATGCTTGTTCAAAGAGGCAGGCTTAAATTAACAATGGATGTAAAAGACTGGCTGGCGATTGCAGAATCGCTGCCATACCTGCATTTTGTTCCGATAAATAACAGGATAGCGGTAAAGTCAGTCTATTTGACGGAGTTTGCATATACAGACCCTGCCGATAGAATCATTATTGCAACCTCAATATCTTTAAAAGCCGCGCTGATTACAAAAGACGATAAAATCCTCTCTTATCCTCATGTAAAATCTATCTGGTGAGCCTTAGTTAAAAATATAAGACACTTCGCATATTATACGGGGTGTGAACCGAGGAGGTTGTTGGCTTCTGAGATATTTCCTAACTGTGTTTTTAGAAAGTTTTAATT
>JBBIIV010000049.1:0-12582 GCA_037446295.1 Nitrospirota bacterium | reverse complement strand
TGTTTAAGAAACTATGCTATATTTGTAATTTTATATTAAACCTATGATATAGTGAATTATGTTAAAGGGTTTTTGGAAATTTTTAATTTCTGCATTGATTTGCTTTACGGGGCTTTTGTTCATTTTTTTGACTATAGGCGAGGCTCAAAACAGTAGATTCTTTTTGATGGGAGACGGCAAAATCCATATCAGGAACGATAAGACAGGCAAGGAGTCAAATGTTATACTGCTTACTCCAGAGGGCAATCTAAACGAGACTGCCTTTGAAAAGATTGACGAGGTCTTTAATTTTCCAACTAAGATTATGGGAGAAAATATATCTCCACGCCTTGTCTTTATGCTCGATTACTTTTCGGATATTGTAGCGCCAGATAAGGTGATTATCCTTGAGTCGGGGTACCGCCCTCCTGATTATAATGCAAGCATCAGAAAAAGAGGGGCAAATGCTGCAAAGACAAGTACTCATATAGATGGCATTGCGCTTGATTTCCGTATAGAGGGGGTTGAAGGCAAGCAGTTGTGGGAGTTTATTAGGTCTTATGATTGTTGCGGGGTCGGACATTACGGTGGACAGATAGTTCACCTCGATGCCGCGAGACCAAGATTTTGGGAGGCTGCAACATCAAAGGTTCATACTAAAGAGAGCGATTACAATAGAAAGATTTACTTATCAACTGATTTTGACCGCTATAATAAGGGTGAAACAGTAAGGCTTTCTTTTTCTTCAGTGAGTGATTTCGGTTTTGGCGTGCATAGAAAGGTGGTTATAACCAACAATGATAAAGAATCATTTGCCGCCCAAGCTTTGATTAAATATCATGGAGATTCTGATTGCATAATAATAAACGACAGAAAATCATCCCGTTTTATACATTTTGTGCTTCCTAACAATCTTCCTATTGGCAGATACACCGTGAGGGTCAATTTCTGCAAAAGACCCTTTGAGCAAATGCCTGTCAAGGTATATTCCAATGAAATAGAGATTAACTGACGATAACGAATAACCCTGCTGTCTGAACCGCAGGGTTATTCGTTATACAGGGGATACAAAAAAATATTGCTTAAAATTTCTGGTGATACTCTTTAACCTTCTTAGCGAATTCTTTTCCAAAATCATAACATTTAGTCTCGTCTTCAGTTGAAGGCTTATAATTTACCTGAAGACCGGGTTCGAAGATTTCAAGCGCTATCTTCTTAAATTCTTCATAAGCCTCTTTTACAGCACCGCCTCCCCAGCCGAAGCTGCCGAAAGCCCCGACCACCCTGTTTTTTGGTCTCAGTCCCCTAAGATGGTATAAAATCCCAGCAACAGTTGGGAACATGACATTATTAATAGTAGGTGTCCCAAAAAGCGTCCCTCTGGATTTCCAGAATTCCTTGACGGCAAAGCTCATCGGGGCTGCTCTTAATTTAACAATCTTGCAATCAAGCCCTTCATCTTTAATCCCCTGCATAATAGGGGTCGTCATTAGCTCAGTGCTGTGCCACATCGTATCATAGATAATTGTGACAGACTCAATTGCCTTGCCATTTGCCATGTCCATATACATCTGCAATATCTTTCCGGGGTTTGCTCTCCAGATGATTCCATGATCAGGTGCTATCATGTCAATATCAAGCCCAAGTTTTTGCACCTCAGAAATTTTGGACTTTATAAGCTGTCCGAAGGGCATCAGGATATTCGCATAATAGTCGATTACAGCATCATCAAGCTCATAGACAGAGGCACAGCTAATAAATTCATCATCGAATCTTGCGGTTGAAGCAAGATGCTGTCCAAAAGCGTCTTGACTAATCAACAGCTTATCATATGGTATATATGTTACCATCGAATCTGGCCAATGGAGCATCGGGGTCTCAAGAAAAACAAGCTCTCTTTTGCCGATCTTAAGAGTATCGCCGCTTTTAACGGTTTTTATATTCCATCCTGATATGTCAAAAAACCTTGCCAGTCCCTTTTTGCCTTTTTCTGTGATGTAAATAGCCGCATTAGGGGTAAGGCTCATAATCCTGTCAATAGCCGAGACATGGTCGTTTTCAATATGGTTGATAACTATATGTTTAATCTTTTCAAAGGAAACTATGCTTTTAATATTTTTAATTGTCACATCAGCAAAGTCATCCTTGACTGTGTCAACAAGTGTTATTTCATCATCCAATATAAGATAGTTGTTGTATGTAGTGCCTCTTGGTGTTTCATAGCCGTGAAAATCCCTTACCGCCCAATCTATGGCGCCTATCCAGTATATATCTTTTTTAATCTCTACTGCTGTCATTAAAACCTCCTAATTTATTTACACTCATAACCTTCGCCAATCATATCCATATGTTTGCCACAGCAGATGAGCGCGCCTGCGCCAGCATTGGTAATCACCACCTCATTCCCGCATACATTGCATTTATATTTTTGTCCAATCTTAGTCAATTATATCACCTCCTCCTTTTACCGCTAAGAAATATCTTCAAAGGAACTTTTTGAGGCATGGCAAACAGGACATTTCCATTCAGGCGGAAGATCGTTAAAAGGGGCATCCTGTTCTTTTTCCTTGTAAAGCCATCTGCACATCGCACACCTCCATAAAGTTCCTTCTTCCTTTTCATTTTCAGAGCTGACTGCCACCCAGCCTTTATCCATCCAGTCTTTTAAAGATGGTGGGTAAAAGCCCGAGAATATTTTTTTATCCCGGGCATCTTCAAAGCTGACTTCAACCGAATAATCACCCTTTCTGACTTTATATCCCCACTTGAAGATATCTTTTGTCTCGGGATTAGCTGCCTTTGCAGTGAAAATAAACTGATTGCCACTTCTCTTTACCTTTGAAAAACTGTGGCAGCAAGGAAGTATCGATGTGCACCCGCATTTGCCGTTTTTGAGTTCAAGACCGTCAACTTTGAACCCCCCGGGTATTTTTTCTATATTGATTTCCATTTTTTATTCCTTCACATTATATATTATGGGTTAATTGGATTAAAGTCTCTTGCTAAAATCTTTGGCGTAGTCATGGCAGGCGCCCATTCCTTCTCTTGCAGCTATCTGCACTTCCTTAAGAGAAAGGGGGCCAAGAGAAGTCATGTTCATTTTGAAAACATGCTCCATAGTATCAAATATTATTCCGGCAGACTCGCCGCTATGGGTATGAGAGCCAAAGGCACCTCCGAGTTTGCCTTCAAGTTTTGCCTTTTCGACAAGGAATAAAAATGTTTTGAAATTCTCGGTAATGTCTTTGTGATAGGTAGGACACCCAAACATGTATCCGTCATATCCATGAAAGTCTTTTTCAGTTTTTAACTCTGAAATCTTCTTTACATCTGCTTCCTGCCCGGCAAAACGTACGCCTTCAGCCAAATATTCAGCCATTTTTTGGGTCATCCCGGTTCGACTGTAATAGCCGATTAAGACCTTCTTCATTTTAAGCCTCCTGACATTTAATAACGTATTGTCAAAAATTATTTTCCCTCCCCCTCGCCCCCCCTCCCCTTGCGGGAGGGGGGGCTTTAATATTTCAATATGTTTTAAAATACTCTTTCATAGAACTTTTGACACTATCTTTAACAAATTTTGAATTAAATCAGAGCATTTTTAATGCATACTGAGTATTACATCTTAAAACACTTCCCTATCTATTGAATTTGTGACCATTATTATGTCTTAATTGCTACATCCTCGCCGCCATATGAACCCTCATATGCTTCGTAAACCTTCCCGACCATTTTTGCTGATGGCTTCAGGGTCTTATCTCCCTCGTCTTTCCATTTCGCCGGGCAGCCTTCATTTTCAAACTCTGATAGGTGAAGATTTGCTTTAAACTTTCTCATGAGTTCATCAATATTTCTGCCCATATTGTAAAAGTTGACCTCAGAGTTTAATAGCTTTCCTTCAGGGCTGACTATGAAAGTTCCTCTGAGAGCAAGTCCTGTTTCCTCGTCATAGACACCAAACATCCTCGATAAATTCCCTGTTGGGTCTGAACCCATCGGATATTTGACATCTTTGAGCATCTTTTCTTCCCTTTGCCAAGCAAGCTGAACAAACTTTGTGTCAGCGCTAACAGTGATTACCTCTGCCCCCATTTTTTTAAATTTTTCATATTGCTCTGCCAGAGCAGCAAATTCTGTAGCTCAAACAAATGTAAATGCAGCTGGATAAAAGAAAAGTATTGTCCATTTCTTGTTAGTCTTTAAAGTCTCAAGGCTTATTTCCCCGAAATCTCCTTTTGTCGGCTCATAAGTCTCGATTTTGAAATCGGGCACATCCTCTCCAACCTTTAATCCACAGCAAATCTCAGACATAACTACACCTCCTATTTTTATTTATTGGCTAAATCCCAATTAATATATTTGGG
The DNA here is from genome assembly GCA_037446295.1 of Nitrospirota bacterium. GTDB lineage: Bacteria > Nitrospirota > Thermodesulfovibrionia > Thermodesulfovibrionales > Dissulfurispiraceae > DYHD01. Next base: position 8,239 of record JBBIIV010000049.1, on the reverse strand, counting down.
TCTTCTCCAATTTCGTTGCAACAAAATGCTCCACAACTTATTTTTGCAACTGTTTTGGAGATGAACCATATATTTTTTATAATCTTGATGAAAAATACTTTTAGTAAGTTGCTTATTTTTTTGTCATAGTTCCATTTTCACCGCATTTTGGGCATTTTTTAGGCTTGCATCTGGTGTCTTTTATCTCTCCGCATTTAGCGCATTTAAAAACAGCCATTGTAATCACCTCCTATGTGGTTTAAATGTTAATTTTGGTTATTACTTTTCTTTTTGCAATCAGGGCAGACTCCATAGAATTCAATGTGGCTTCCGGTTATCTCGAAACCGCATTTGCTGTCATCAGAAATCTCAATGTCAAAATCGATATCTATATCGACAATCCTCCTGCACTCGTTACAAATAAGGTGATGATGGGGTTTTATATCCGTGTCGAAGTGTTTTTTATCCGAGTCGATAGTCAGTTCCTTTACCATGCCAAGTTGTTTTAAGGTGACTAGGTTATTGTAAACAGTCGCAAGTGAGATGGTCGGGAATCTTTTCGAGACAGACCTGTAGATATCTTCAACTGAAGGATGAGTTTTATTATCCTCAAGAAAGTCTAAAATAGCAAGTCTCTGAGGCGTCTGTTTGAAGCTCGAAACTTTTAATATTTTTTTCATGATTTTATTCATACACACTTAAAGTAATTATTTATTTAGAAATATTATCAGATTAGAATCATTCTTGTCAATAGCTTAAGTTTCTATTTTCTATTTAGAGTCTGTTTATACTGTATGAAAATCTTTCTGTCATTTCGAACGAAGTGAGAAATCTTTGAGTTTTAAGATTCCTCCTTTCGGTCGGAAAGACAAAATAATGGGTTTATCGACTTTATAAACAGACACTATTTAGGGGTCAGATCTTCAAATTCCACATAGAATATTTTAGGTGTCTAAGGTGTTTCAGGACAAAGGCTTTTTGGCAGATATGTCTGCCATATTGGAACGAAATGCGTTTTTTAAGTTAAATTATTAATATATGCCAAATTCTAATGAAAAGATACTTCTTAGAGGAGTTAACTGGATAGGCGATGCGGTTATGACCCTCCCAGCGATCAAGTCTGTTAGAGCGGCATTTCCAGATGCCGAAATAATCCACCTATTGAAACCATCTGCAGCGCCTATATTTGAAAAAAATCCGTATATAGATGAAATCCTGATATATGAAGATAGATTTAAGGGTATTATTGGCAGGATAAAGCTCGCCAACATCCTCAAAAGAAAATCCTTTTCCAAGGCTATTCTTTTTCAAAACGCCTTTGATGCAGCTTTGCTCTCCTTTCTTGCAGGGATTCCAGAGAGAATAGGATATGACAGGGACGGAAGAGGTTTTATGCTTACCAATCCCGTTCGATTTGCTGGTGAAGACAGAAGGATTCATCACATAGAGTATTATCTTAATCTCCTCGAAACTGTCGGAATAAATGCAGAATACTCTACGCCTTATATATTTCAGTCACTTGATGAGCGTCTTGCTGCAAGGGAACTGCTTTCAAGATTGAACAGTCCAGTTCTTGGGATTAATCCAGGTGCGTCTTATGGTTCAGCTAAAAAGTGGCTGCCTGAAAGATTTGCTGAGATTGCCGCTCGCTTCATACAAGATACAGGCGGCAGCGTTGTGATTTTTGGCGGCAGGGGTGAAGAGGCGGTAGCTATGGAGATACAGATAATTGCATCAGATATTCACGGTGAGTTGATAGAACATAAAGATTCATCGCAATTCCTTAACCTTGCGGGCAGGACAACACTTAGACACCTGATAAATCTTATCTCTGAGTGTGATGCGTTTATTACCAATGATTCAGGACCTATGCACATTTCATACGCCGTAGGCACGCCCCTTGTTGCTATCTTTGGCTCTACCTCCCCGGAATTGACGGGACCGCCCAGGGAAGGCAATGCAGTTATAAGAAGCAATATCAGCTGCACCCCTTGTTTTAAAAGAAAATGTCCTTTTGACAAAATCAAGTGCATGGATGGAATAAGCTGTGAGGTTGTTTATAGTGCATTAAAAGAGATAATGCCACAAAAAAAGGCGGTTTTCTTTGATAGAGATGGAACATTATGCAGGGAGGCTAATTATCTCAACAGATGGGATGATTTTTCTGTTTTTCCAGAAATCAATTCGCTTGAAAGACTTATAGAGCAAGGTTTTTATCTGATTGGGGTCAGCAACCAATCTGGTATTAGCAGGGGATATGTTGATGAAAATTTCGTCAATGAGGTAAACAGGTTATTTAAAGAGGTTTATTTTCTCGATGATTTCTTTTACTGCCCTCACCACCCGAATGACAATTGTTCTTGCAGAAAGCCTGAGCTATCCATGCTTTATAAGGCAAAAGCTAAGTATCGGGTCGATTTAAAAAGTTCTTATATCGTTGGAGACAAAGATTCCGATATGCTGCTCGCAAAAGCTGCTGGGGCTAAAGGAATCTTAGTCAAAACCGGCAAACAGGCTAAATCCTCGTTCGCTGATTATACAGCAGATAATCTTGCGGATGCGGTTGATTATATATTAAAAAACAAGAAATGAAGCGATAATTCAGATTGATTTTTCAATAGGATGTAGGTTATTTTTTACGCATGGATTTTCCAAATATTATAAGGCTTTTTAAAGATAAAAGAATTCTTGTTATAGGCGACCTTATCCTTGATAGATATATATTTGGCAAGGTCAGCCGGATATCGCCTGAGGCTCCCGTTCCAGTGGTCGATGTGGTAAAGGAGTCTTTTTTATTAGGTGGTGCAGCGAATGTAGCTAATAATATCATTGCTTTAGGCGGTTCTGCATCTCTTGTTGGCGTTATTGGGAGTGATACAGCCGGGAAGACTCTTATTGAACTGTTAAGAGCAAGGAATATCAATATAGACGGTATAATAGAGGATAAAAGACCAACCTCAGTAAAAACCAGGGTTATAGCCCATAGCCAGCAGGTTGTAAGGTTCGATAAGGAAGACAAGAAAAGACTCGAGGGAAAGAACTTCGATAACTTAATGGGATATATCCAAAAAGCGATAGCGGCTCATGACGGTGTTGTTATCTCAGATTATAAAAAAGGAATTGTCTCATCGGCTTTGATGGGTGAAGTAATCTCATTATCAAAGACTCATGAAAGATTTGTAGCAGTTGACCCAAAGGTCGGGCATTTTCATTTATATAAAGATGTATCACTCATCACACCTAATCTTTTGGAGGCTTCTTATGGCTCTGGAATAGAGATAAAAGATGAAAAAAGCCTTCTTAAAGCTGGAAAGACATTGATCGAGAAGCTTTCATGTCTTTCTGTTCTGATAACCAAAGGGGAAGAAGGCATGACGCTCTTTATGAGACAAAAGGGGATTGACGATGTAAGCATTAGGCATTTCCCTACAATATCAAAAAAGGTCTTTGATGTTACAGGAGCAGGGGATACCGTTATCGCAGCCTTTACAATTGCCTGCTTATCAGGGGCTTCTCTGGAAGAATCAGCCTTAATTGCGAATCACGCTGCAGGTATAGTCGTAGGAGAGGTAGGCACAGCAGTTCCAGAGATAGATAAACTTTTGAAGTCGCTCAATAATATTTCTACTACCGCATTAAAGAGCACCACATCGTAATTATCATGTCAAGGGCTTTGGCTTTATACTCCGGCGGTCTTGACAGTCTTCTTTCCATCTTAACCATTATAAGACAAGGTATAGAGGTAACAGCAATAAGGTTTATTACACCATTTAATGTCAGGCTTAGAAACATCGCAGCTGTTGAGAATAAAAAAACTAATTCTGCCTTCATTATAAAAGATTATCCTATATTTGAAAAATTTTTTGAAGTTCTTAAAAACCCAAGGTTTGGATATGGAAAAAATATGAATCCTTGCGTTGACTGCAAAATACTTATGTTAAAAGAGGCAAAAAGGATAATGTATGAGGATGGCTATGATTTTATAGTAACTGGGGAGGTTTTGTGGCAAAGGCCTATGAGTCAGCGGAGGGATGCCCTTTCGATTATTGATAAAGAGGCTTTTGTAACAGGTCATGTTGTTAGACCTCTCAGCGCAAAATTACTTAAGCCTTCTTTAGCTGAACAGGCAGGCATTATAGACAGAGAAAGGCTATTTGGTTTTTCGGGTAGGTCAAGGAAGCCTCAGATGAAGCTTGCGCTGGAAATGGGGGTAACGGAATATTCACAGCCTGCAGGCGGCTGTCTTCTTACAGACCCTTTATATTCAACGAGGCTTAGGGACCTTATACAGCATTCTCACTCGCTTTCTATAGAAGATATTAATCTACTTCAATTGGGACGCCACTATAGGATTTCTTCAGCTGCTAAAGCAATTGTTGGTAGAGATAAAATTGACAATGAACTTATCATCAAGTTTGCTAAGCCAGATGAGTGTTTGCTATGGGTCGAAGGGGTTGGGAGTTCACTATCAGTCATAAGGGGTGATATATCTGATAAGACTGTTGAAGTGTCGGCCGCGTTATGTGCGAGGCACTCTGATGCAAAAAGCGAAAAGAAGGTGATGGTTACTTTGAGTGTATCTGGGAATATATCGGTAATTGCATCGGTACCAGCAACTGACAGCCTGCTTGAATCCTTAAGGATTTAGAAGAATACAAATACCCCTTTATTCAATATAATAGCTCTTGGCTGAAAATGGCGGGGCGGACGGGGATCGAACCCGCGACCTCCGACGTGACAGGCCGGCGTTCTAACCGAGCTGAACTACCGCCCCATTTTCAGCAAGGAAAAGACTTTGATCTTATGATGAAACCCTAACTTAAGTTAATGTTGCCGTGAGCAACCCTGAAACAGATGGTAGGCGGAACAGGGTTCGAACCTGCGACCCCAGCCTTGTAAGGGCTGTGCTCTCCCAGCTGAGCTATCCGCCCGATTGTAAGATAAACTTGTAAATGTCTGTAAAGCTAAAGAAATACTACAGCTATTATTCAGCTTTCTTTACTGCTCAAAGCGTATAATCGGCCTTCCAAAATAATTGCGGCGCAGAGTTAACAGCCCGCATAACAGTAATAACAGTAAAACTCCTAAAAAACTCCTAATAATAACTTTTTTAAACAGACAGTGTCAATCTATCCGAAAACTGGAGATAGAAAATGGTAATTCCGAGCATGCACTCTCTGTCATTCTGAGCGTAGCGAGGAATCTTGCTGCCTTCTAATAAAGATTCCTGACACCCGTTGGATGTTCGGAATGAGAATATACTGCCAAAAAAAGAGGTGCTCTTGTTATATTTTTACTCTATAACTTTTGATACTTAAGGCTTTATTAAATATTTTTTGATGCGAAAGTTGAGTTTATAAGCAAACTAGATATAGTCTGTTTATAAACTATCATTGTCACAAAAAGCGTCATTCCCGTGAAGCTTGTCACTGCAGGCAGTAAGCAGGGAGCGGGAATCCAGGGTTTTCCACGAAAGCGGGAATCCAATTCCTTGTATCTGGATGCCCGCCAAGGACCCCCGACTACAAACTTCGAGGGCAGGCTTCGGGCATGACGGAAATAAAAAATGGCACTTTATAAACAAACTCTAAATATAGGTAAAAGGCAATGGATGTTTCGACGCTAAATCTTATTTTTTAGGTTTCCATCTTGCAGGGAATATCATCTTGACAGTAGTGCCTTTTCCGAAATCGCTCTCTATCTTTAGTTCACCTAGATGTTCGGAGACGATTTGCCTCACGAGAGGCAATCCCATCCCAAACCTAAGTTCTTTAGTGCTGTAAAATGGGTCAAATATCCTTTCAAGATTTTCTTGATGAATGCCCCTGCCTGTATCAATGATGGACAATACTATATTCTCTCCTTCTTCAGCAGTAATCGCCGTAATCCTACCGCCTGACGGTGTAGCTTCTATAGCATTTCTGAAGACATGGTGAATGGCAGCTTTAAGCAGATTTCGCTGGAGATTGATTCGCATAGGTTCATGGGCAAGTTTCAATACAAGCTGAATTTCCCTGTTGGATGTCTCCTGCTCCAGTGTAGAAACAACGGAATTCAAGATTTCATTAAGGTCTCCGTATTCAAAAACGCTCTGCCTTGTTTTCAGGAGCGTCTCAAATTCGCTTACAATAGTTTCGAGTTTCTTGCATTCATCAATTACATCCAGAAGGTCCACATTGATTTTTTCTTCTTTTTTTACGATCCTTTTGCAAAGGGCGCCGATAAGCACAGCAGGGTTTCTCACCCTATCGGCTACAGTCAGACCCATCAAAGCCATAGTCCTTTCAGCAACGAGGGTCTCCAACTCCCTGTTCAACTGTATGAGGTCAAGGTTAACCTTTTCCAACTGTTTTTCCTCCGCCTTGATCTTCAGATATACCTTATAGATTACTATGAAGAAAAAGCTGATGAATCCTATCCAGAAGAAAAATATCGTATTGATGCTCCCGCAGTAAGGAGCGATATGTTCCCATAGGTCTTTATTTCCGCCTGCTACAAGTATGTGCTGCAAAATATAGACAAAAGATCTCGAGACGGCATACATGCAAAATAATCCCGACAGCCACATCATATAGTTCCATAACACCTCATCACTATCTTGCCTGTGGAGCCGCAAACTTAATGAGAAGCATAGAAAGGAAATGACCACAAAGATTATCCCTCCTGCTATCTGAACGGCAAGGATTGGCATTACGGGAAGCATTATTGCAAATGCGGAAGAATATTTTTTTTTCTCAACCGTTTTTTTAAGATGCGCCTTCAACGAGAGATATAAAAATAACATCCCAACATTAAGAATTATATAATCAAATGTCATCAAATAATAAAAAATATCACCATCCTTTATTAAAACCACCCTTTTGAAATACTCCAAGCCCTCTGTAGAGCCTACAAACTCTAATTCTTTGAGACGTCCCGAAAAAACCATCAAATCCCAAAGGGAGAAAAACAGTAATGCGATAATGAAAAATTTCCATTCTCTGTTTTTTTGCAGGCTGTTTAGGATAACGAAGATGATAACGGCAGCCATAGAAATAAAAAAGAAAACCCTGCCTATCATATGAATATATATGGAAGGATAGTCATGAGGCAGATAGCCAGCAGCATAGGCGCTTGCAGGAAGCATAACCAGAAGAAGCGAGATGGGGAAAAAGTTGGCGTATTTACTCATTTTTTTTGATTCTCTTTGCCTTCTTTTTCTTGTAATCGCTGGCGTGCCAGATTCTGAAGAGTCTTTCGAGTTTGTCTCTGTATGCAAGGGCTATGAGGATGACAAGAAGGGCTGCGCCGGTGAGGATAAAAAATTTGAAGTATTCCTCATGCCTGAGGAAGTCCCCTCCAAAGGTGAGCATCACGGTTCCCAACAGTCTTCCTGTCCCTCCGATTACGAGAAACTCGGCAGTCGAAAGATGTCCTAAACCTAAAACATAACATAGGTAATCTTTTGGAAAGCCGGGTACGAGGAACAAGAGAAAGACAATAAAAGCTCCCTTATGGTGCAGAAGATAGTCAAACCGCTCAAGAGTTGGTGCGCTTACAACCCTTTCTACAAATGGCCTTCCAAATTTTCTCGAAAGCGTAAATGCCAAAAACGACCCTAATGTAAGGCCTATTGTTGACAATATTATGCCCTGAAGCTTCCCAAAAACGAAACCGCCGAGCAAGCCCGTAACCTCTCCAGGTATCGGGGCTGCCACTACCTGACACACTTGAAGCAGAATAAATCCAAGAAAGGCAAATGGTCCAAGCTCATTTAAGAAATTCACAAGCCTTTCTTTGTCAAGGAAAAACTGTATCAGACCGGTAATATAGAATATAAATGTTATCCCAGCAATAAAAAGTAACAGAAAAACTAGTCTTAGCCATGGCTTGTCAGTGAGTTTTTTTGAACCGCTGTTAATTTCTAACCTCTTTTTTTAGGCTTTTGAGTTGTGATTCCATGCAGCTTTTCGCAAGGGGCATACCATTTGTTGTTCCGTCCTTTGCCTCCACATCTCGTCAGGGATGGTCATGAATCTTTCCTCACAACCCCATTCTTTTGTGTTTAAATAATAGCCCATTTTCAAACGGGGAAGAAATCTTTTGCATCTCTTTGGAAAAGAGATGGTGCAGATTAACCGACAATGAATCTCCCCGCAGCAAGCTGCGGGGAGATTCATTTACATTCTTTCAAGATTGATCTTTGTTTTTGATAAACGCCGTCAGGAGGTCTATGGGAACTGGGAAGATTATAGTAGAGTTCTTTTCTGTGGAGATCTCG
>JBBIIV010000048.1:0-12794 GCA_037446295.1 Nitrospirota bacterium | reverse complement strand
GAAATGTCAGATACGGATAGTTAAACGCAAAAAAGGCAAAAAAGTAAAGCCTAAATCGAGCAATAACTTTTTTTATACAGTTTTTCGTTTTAAATACCAAAAGGGAGTGAAGAATATTTTTATAGAAAGGCGAGATTCTTTGATTCACTTGAGAATAACAGACTTTATAGATATATTCTGGTAGGACCTTTAGGTTTCTATATTTTTTGTATATTGTTTATTATGGCTAGCATCGAAAAATATCATATCAGAGACATGAGATGAGAACTAAGAAATATCTTGGGCAAAACTTTCTTTTCGACCCGTCGATACTGAACAAAATAATCATAGCGGCGAATATCAACCCTGAAGACACAGTTGTAGAAATAGGTGCGGGGTATGGGAGTCTCACCTTGTTACTCTCTGAGACAGCAAAAAGGGTTATCGCCATCGAATATGATGAAGAACTTTTTGAGCAGCTATCAGAAAATATAAGATTTGCCGAAAATGTTGAAGCCGTTCATTGCGATGCCCTGAAGTTCGATTTTGCGGAACTGGAACGTTTCAAGGTTGTTGCAAACATACCATACTATATTACGACCCCGATTATATTCAGGTTGATAGATGCCCGGAAAAATCTCGAATCCGCCACTTTGACACTGCAAAGGGAAGTAGCGGACAGGATTATTGCAAAACCCGGCAAGAAGGATTACGGGGTATTGTCCTTATCCGTTCAATATTACACCGAACCGGAAATCAAGTTTATAATACCCGCCGGAGCGTTCAGGCCTGTACCTAAAGTGGATTCAGCCGTTATTCATATACGAATGCTCCAAAGTCCTAGGATTGCAGTGTCTGATGAGAAGCTGTTTTTCAGATTAATAAAGGCGGGATTTTCCCAAAGGAGAAAGACAATCCTGAATGCATTGAAAACAGTGGATGCGGATATAAAAGAAATATTGGCAAAAACCGGTATAGATTCAAACAGAAGGGCGGAGACCCTGAGCATGGATGATTTCGGAAGGCTGTGCGAGGCGATACTCTACAAAAAAGGGCTGCAATCAGAAGATCGCAGCCCTTGAAATACTATTTGCCGCCTTTTGCGAGGTTAACCTGCTTGGTATATTTTTTCCACATTACCGAATTTCCGGGATCGTCCTTTTTACCGTAAGGCATATACCATAATTCAACTTCAATATTAAAGTCATGTGCAAGAGGCGCCCTTACGAGCTTACCGTCTTTCTTCTCCTCTATATACAGAGGGATATCGAATTTCTCAACCTTTGTCTTGTTCGGATGGAGACTTGTCTCGCGGATCAAACCGCTCTTCTCGTATGGCCCCCTTCCCATCTTGTCGCCGCGTCCCAATTGCTGGGGTATAGGCATATAGATTTTTTCAGCCTTATAAATCTCTTTTCCGTCTAAAGTCTTAGCGGTCACATACAGGACCAGCCTATTCGGGGTGGGTCAGCCGTCAGGGATGACATGCCCTGCATTATTGGTAAGTTCAACTTTCACATGGGCTGCAGGGGTGGGAGTAACCACGTCCCTCCACAGATAGGCATATGCGTCCACCTTCATATCAACAGCCTTATTATAGAGTTCCGGGGCTCTATAACTCTGCATATTATGCCCTAATTTTGAATCCTGCATGTGGCATTGCTGGCAGGTTTTTGTACCGCCTTCTGCCACATAATACCAGAGGTAGCTGCCGTAAAGAGTGGCGCACTGGGATGGGTTATCGAATTCAAAGTTAGGCCCGAGACCATGACACTGTCCGCATAAGATAGGCTCTTTCATAACAGAACTTTTTTTCATGGTTTTAAAAATGGAATCGGGATGTTCACCGTCTTTTGTCCCATAAACCACGTTCTTCTGTGGATAACCTTCAGTCCATTTGTGGGTAATGGCATTCCTGTTATGGCAGACGAGACAGTTGATGTTCAACTGTTGGAGTATGTCGGCAGATTTTTCGTCTCCTTTTTCGGCAAAGGCATAGATATGCTTCATAATCTCTTGAGCGACGCTCTCTTCTGCGTCTTCAAGCTGAGGTAAATGGCATTTTGTGCAAGTGGCTAAATGCTTAATCTTAACATCTTCAACCTTTTTCACACCTGAATGAGGCCACTCTTTAAAGCCAATCTCAACGGTGGTTCTGAAAGTAGCAGCTGTTCTACCCACTTCCTCGGGTCCAAAGATTGACCTTGCATGAAGGGACTTCTGCCATTCTTCATAAATTTCTGCATGACAATCTTTGCATGATGTTGAGTCATACATCTTTACGAGTTCGGCGATTGTCTTAGCCTTCCTAGGTTTTTCCTGCCCTTTTGCAAAAAGGGTTAGAGGAACGATAATAAAAAGTAAGATTAGGAAAATCTTTAAAAGCTTCATTAGGTCCTCCTCTTAGTAAGGTTTGATTGCAAAAACTTTGCAATGAATTAATTTATAATTACAGTTTCTCTCTTACCTCCTTTCTAAAAAGCGTATGTTCAATAACTCACGAATTTTTAAAAATCAAGGGTTCACAAGGATTTTGATTTTCTCTAACAGCAATTCCGTCATTCCCGTCAAAACGGGAATCCAGTTGTGTTTTTGGGTTTTTTCGCTTCTCTGGATTCCTGTTTTCTCAGGGATGACTTCTTTACATCCCTTGTTATTCAACAGCCTTTCTAGTCGAGATATTTTATATGACGCCCCTGCTACTTTAAAATAAACAGACACTAAAGAGTCGATTTGGACAGCTTCAACCCCTCCTGTTTGAGTACCGCTTGAGCTGCCGCAAGCCGGGCGATTGGAACCCTGTATGGCGAGCAGCTTACATAATCAAGCCCGGCTTTATTGCAGAATTCTATAGATGACGGGTCGCCGCCATGTTCTCCGCATATGCCGATTTTAAGGTCTTTTTTCACCTTTCTTCCTTTTTCAATCCCAATCTCCATTAAAGCCCCAACGCCGGAACGGTCTATAGAGATAAACGGATCTTCCTCAAGCACATTCTGACTTATATAGAAAGGAAGGAACTTCCCTGCATCGTCCCTTGACAATCCATAGACTGTCTGGGTCAGGTCATTCGTCCCGAAAGAATAAAAATCGGCGTACGGTGCGATTTCATCGGAGGTTATGCAAGCGCGCGGCAGTTCGATCATTGTTCCGACGGTATACGCAACCTTCGACTTGTACTTTGCCTTTACTTCTTCAGCAACTTTGATAACTATATCTCTCATCAGTTTTAATTCGTTTACATGTCCGACAAGCGGGATCATTATTTCCGGGATAACCTTGACTTTGGCGAGCGATAGTTCACATGCAGCCTCCATTATCGCCCTCGCCTGCATCTCATATATCTCAGGATATGTTATTCCCAGACGACATCCTCTATGTCCCAGCATAGGATTGAATTCATGAAGCTCTTTGTTTTTTGCCTTCAGTTTTTCTACCGGAACACCCATTTTGTCTGCCAATTCGCTGATTTCTTCTTCAGAATGGGGTAGGAATTCGTGAAGAGGAGGATCTAAAAGCCTTATAGTAACAGGTAATCCTTTCATCTCCTTGAATATCTCGAGGAAATCATTCTTTTGCATAGGCAGTATTCTGGCAAGCGCTCTTTCCCTTCCGGACTTGTCGGAAGATAAAATCATTTCCCTGACGGTCTTTATTCTTTCAATATCAAAAAACATGTGCTCCGTCCTGCATAGACCGATACCCTGCGCCCCAAACTCCCGCGCTACTCTCGCATCCTTCGGCGTATCCGCATTAGCACGGACGCCCAGCTTTTTTGTTTCATCCGCCCATTTCATCAGGGTATGGAAATCGCCTGTCAGTTTGAGCATGACAAGAGGGGCGTCTCCGAGTATTACCTCCCCCGTGGAGCCGTTGAGTGTGATAAAATCGCCTTCCTGCACCTTTATTTGATTATTGATAATGAAATATTTTTCCTTTTCATGGATGTTGATTGTGCTGCAGCCTACGACACAACATTTGCCCATCCCCCTCCCGACAACTGCAGCATGTGAAGTCATGCCGCCCCTTGCGGTCAGAATGCCTTGTGCAGCGGCCATCCCTCCGACATCTTCGGGTGATGTCTCTGTTCTGACGAGGATTACCTTCTCATTATTTGCCGCCGCCTTTTCAGCATCATGTGCATTGAATACCACTTTCCCTACAGCAGCGCCCGGAGAAGCGGGGAGGCCTTTAGCAACGACATTGACATCCGCCTTCGGGTCTATCATAGGGTGAAGAAGCTGTTTTATCTGTTCGGGGTCAATCCTCATGATAGCGGTTTTCTTGTCGATAAGCTTTTCTTTGACCATGTCAACTGCAATTTTTATCGCAGCAGCCGCCGTTCTTTTGCCCACCCTTGTCTGCAGCATATAGAGCTTTCCTTCCTGTATGGTGAACTCTATATCGAGCATATCCTTGTAATGCTTCTCGAGCTTGGTATATATCTTCTCTAGTTCCTTATATGCCTTGGGCATCCTTTTATTTAGCTCTTTTATGTGTATAGGAGTTCTTATGCCTGAGACGACATCTTCTCCCTGCGCATTGATAAGGCACTCCGCAAAAAATTCCTTCTTGCCGCTCGACGGGTCTCTCGTGAAGCCGACTCCCGTACCTGAATTTTCACCCATATTGCCGAAAACCATTGATTGTATGTTGCAGGCCGTTCCGAGATCATCCGGTATCCCGCTTAATCTCCTGTATGTGTATGCCCTGTCGCCGAACCATGAACCGAAAACTGCGTTTATCGCCAGTTTTAATTGTTCGTAAGGGTCGGAAGGAAACTCCGTATTTGTCTCTTCCTTATAAATCTTTTTATATTCCTGAATAACTTTTTTCAAATCGTCAACGCCCATTTCGGTGTCATGCTGAATCCCCTTTTTCTCCTTCAGTTCATCAAGGACGTTCTCGAATTTCATTCTCTCTATGCCCATTACAATGCTTCCAAACATCGTTATAAATCGCCTGAAGGCATCGTAAACAAATCTATCATTCTTGGTCTTTTTAATAAGGCCTTCAATAGTTTTCTCGTTCAATCCAAGATTGAGAACGGTATCCATCATCCCGGGCATGGAAAACTTGGCGCCGGAGCGGACGGATACGAGAAGAGGGTTTGCGGGATCCCCGAACTTCATTCCCATCATCTTTTCGACCTTCTTCATATTATCCAAAACCTGCTGCCACATTCCGGCAGGATAAGTCTTATCGTTTTTAAAAAATTCGTTACAAGCCTCCGTTGTCAGGGTAAACCCTGCAGGCACAGGCATCCCGAGATTCGTCATCTCGGCGAGACCGGATCCCTTTCCTCCCAGAAGGTCTTTCATTGCGCCTTTGCCTTCTGCTTTACCGCCGCCAAAAAAATAAACATACTTTTTCTTCTTTGCTGAGACTGTTTTGTCTGTCTTTGAAGATATTTTTGTTTTTTTCACAACCTTTGCCATCTGTCCCTCCGAATCATAATTTTCATATGTCTATATAATTCTCCAGGTTATAATGCTATAGTCTATATTGAAAAATAGGAAAAATTCAAGAACATAACGGCCTGAAATGGATATACGGAGTCGCCTTTGCAAGCAAAAATGCAATTGTGGAACTCGCTGGTGTCTTAAAATAAAGTTTGAGCTGAAAAAGCCGAATTGATGTCCGCTTTTATAAAAACTGATTTCTCTTTTTGGTTTAACTCAAGGTTAATTAATAACTTTTACTTAATTACGAAATGACATTTTGTTGTGTAAACATTTATACTGTAAATCCATAAAATGAAAGGGTGGTGATAAAAGGCTTTTTGTATGAGTTTATAATTCGCTGCATTGCTTTGTCCGGATATAAGGGAAGTTGAGTAAGACCTTTTTGGTTTTTTCTCACGCTGCCCCGCAGCCGTAAAGGGAACGAAAACCCGGAAAGACAGTTACTTAGTGAGTATGGAAGAGCAGTAGCCCGGAAGTTCAAAAAAGGATGGGCTACAAAACACTAACAACTGATTTAGCCACTGTCAATGAAACGTTTAAACAGTTCAAACTGTTTTGATGACGGGAAGGCGGGTAAGTAGGATTGTAGATTGATGATTTAATTTAAAAACTCAAATCTTAAATCAGAAATCTAAACGCCCCAAGCCGGAAGACCTGTCCGGGCAAAATATTTGGATGCGGACATTAAGAATCAACCGCGGCTATGAAGCCTGCAAAATTTTCTCGAGGGAGGAAATAATGAAAAAATGTAATGTTTCAGGGTTATTTTGCTTTTTAAACAAACAAGGTGGTAAGTTCTCCAGCAATTTTTTCAGGTATCTTATCGCCGTTCTTCTTGTCTTATCCGTTTTTTTCCCGCCTTTGTACGCCTATGCCGTTAACAACCTGGGAGCGCTTGAGGAGATTGTGGTGACAGCCACAAGATATGAAGAAAAGCTGACCAATGTCCCTGCAAATGTGACGATAATAACGGAAGAAGATATCAAAAACTCTACGGCAAAGGATATCCCCGATTTATTGAGAAATGAAGCAGGCATTTTCGTTTCGGATGTTACGGGCAACAAAAGGTCTATCGCGGTCGATATGAGGGGATTCGGAGAGGCAGGCCCGTCTAATACGCTCGTATTGGTTGACGGCAGAAGGACAAATCAGGCCGATTTAAGCGGGGTTGATTGGAGCCAGATACCCCTTGAACGGGTCAAGAGAATCGAGATCATCAGGGGCGCAAGAGCAAGCCTCCTTTACGGTGACAATGCGACCGGAGGCGTTATAAATATCATAACGAAGGAATATGACAAGCCGATGGCGGGAGTAGGCCTTGCAGCGGGCAGCTACAATACCTTCAAAACAAATGCTTACGCCAATCTCACCGCCAAAAATCTCAACTTATTCCTTTCGGGCAACCTTTTGAAATCATCGGGCTACAGGGACAACAGCGAGACGGAATCAAGAGACCTCGGCATTAATCTTAACTATTATATAAAGGATACCCTCAGGCTTAATTTCAGCGCAGGCTACCATAAGGACGATACCGGATTACCCGGCGCACTGAAGGAGAGCGAACTCGGTACAGGCATATCGAGAAGAGCTACAACAAATCCTTTCGATTTTGTAAATACGGGGGATTACTATTTCAAATTTACGCCCGAATTGCAATTCAGCGGAGAAAACATATTCAAGATAGATTTTTCTTTCAGAAACAGGGCATTTCTCTCATATGCATCGGGTGATTGGGGAAATTTTACTGGAGACAGCGACATTCAGATGATTTCCGTCTCCCCGTCCGTGCTTCTCAAAAATAAGATAGGCGGTGCAAACAATACCCTCATAGCCGGTTTTGACTATCACAGGTTCGATAATCACATCTTAAACGATTCACTCTTCTTCGGGACATTCTCAAGGGGTGTTTACAGCCTGCAAAAGAAGAATTACGGTTTTTATCTGCATGACGAGCTTAGATTGGCCGAACCCCTCTTTCTGACCGCCGGATACCGCTATGACAAGGCGGAATTCCATTTCGAGCCGGGCGCTCCCGAGAGCTTGAAGATGAGCAGAAACCTGTGGACTGCGGGCATCAATTATACCTTTTATAAAAAATCATATATCTATTTCAGCTACTCAAAGGGGTTCAGATATCCTCTTTTAGATGAGATTTACAGCTTTTTCACGAATACTATAAATGCAAACCTCAAGCCCCAGTCCTCGGATACTTACGAAATCGGTTTGAGGCATTATTTCTCCGACAACATTTATTCACACATCAATCTGTTCAGAATAGATACGGAGACAGAGATTATTTTCAACCCGATAACATATAACAACGAAAACCTTGACGGCGGCACAAAAAGGGACGGCGTTGAAGTAATGCTCTCGGTGAAGCCTCTAAAATGGCTTTTGCTCAAGGGAGGTTATACCTTCACAGGCGCCTCTATAAGAAGCGGCTCTTTCGCCGGAAAGGAAATCCCGAATGTCCCCAAACATAAGGCGTCTGCAGAGGTTGTCACAATCCTCGGTAAGGGGCTTACACTCACGGTGAACGGGCTTTATGTCGGGAAAAGGCCTTTTATCAGCGATTATTCCAATGATTTTAACGACCAGAAGAGCTTCTTCATAGTGAACGGGAAGATTAAATATCAATGGAGAAATATTCTGGCATTCGTCGATATAAACAATATAAACAATAAAGAATACTCAGAATACGGCGTCCTCGGCGGATTCCCGCTCGAGAGAGCTTATTATCCTTCTCCAAAGAGGAATTTCCTCGCAGGAATTGCGGTAGAATTTTAGAGTGAAAGTTTTTTGCATTTTAATGGTTTTCTATATAATCCTTTCAGGCGCTGCAATGGCTGCTCCGCCTGAAAGGATTATATCCCTTGCCCCGAATTTAACCGAGATTCTCTTTGCCCTTGGCTTGGGAGATAAGATCGTAGGGGTAACAGCGTTCTGCGATTATCCGTTGGAGGCAAAAAAGAAAAGAAATATCGGCGGCATGTCAAATCCATCATTTGAGACTGTATTGACGCAAATGCCCGATATTGTGATATTGACAGAAGACGGCAACCAGAAGGCTTTTGAAGAGAGGATCAGAAAGAAGGGCATCAGGACATATGTATTCAAGGCAAGGCGGATGTCTGAACTGCCGGAGGAGATATCAAATATGGGAAAGGTGCTTGGTGTAGAACAAAGCGCAGCGTCGCTTTCTCGTTCAATCAGCAATTCAATGGAGAATATACAGGGTAGAAAAATTTCCTCCCATAACAACAAAACGCTCTTCATAATCTGGCCCGAGCCGCTTCTGGTTGCGGGACCTGAAACGGCAATTGATGACTCCATGCTGCTGCTGGGTTTCAGAAACATAGCATCAGATGCAAAAACGAGATATCCCCAATACTCGATGGAAGAGGTTATCAGGAAAAACCCAGATATTATTTTTATAGGCAAGGGACATGAAGATATGAAGGCAATATCCCATAAATTGCTTAGTAGGCTCCATATGGTAAATGCAGTTAAAAACGGCAGGGTATATTTTATAAGCGATAATCTCTACCGCCTCGGTCCAAGGGTAATTGACGGAATAAAAGAGCTTTCCGGCTATATAAAATGAAGCTTCGTATAATATTGATAATCCTCATTTCCTCTGTCCTATGCCTCTCATCGTTGTATATCGGGCCTAAAATGATAAATCCCTTGAATATGAGCGGTTTGGACAGGGACATACTATTTTCCATCAGACTGCCGCGAATGCTGACAGCAATGCTTATCGGCATGGCGCTTGGAGCTTCCGGCGCAATTCTTCAGGGGATATTGAGGAATCCGCTCGCAGACCCTTATATTTTGGGCATCTCAGGAGGGGCGTCCCTGATGGCGGTAACAGGCATAGTCTTTGGGATTGGGTATTCCGGATTTCTCTCTGTTCCGCTTCTTGCCTTTACAGGGGCGATTATAACAGGAGTTATAGTTGGTTTGATTAGTTATAAAAGGGGCGCCTTCTGGCATGGAAGGCTTCTGTTAGCGGGCATCGGCATTGGTTTTTTGTTTTCCGCCCTCGTAATGCTTATTCTCGGCATCTCCACCCACGAAGGACTCAGAAGGGCAATGCTCTGGATGTTTGGTGAGCTCTCAATGTCTGACTGGGACAATATTCCCTATGGGCTTTTCTTTATTGTTATAGGTCTTTCTATCGCCCTGACGAGGGTAAAGGCGCTTAATGCCCTCATGCTCGGCGATGAGCTTGCATGGAATCTCGGATTCAATCCATCAAGGGAGAGGCTTATTTTATTTATCTCCGTCTGCCTGATGGTTGCCGCATCAGTAAGCCTCGGCGGAACAATAGGCTTTGTAGGGCTTTTGATGCCGCATATTGTCAGAATGACGGCGGGCTCTGATAACACTTTTCTTGTTCCGCTTTCTTCCCTTGCAGGCGGAGCGCTCTTGTGTCTTGCTGATTTAATCGGGAGAACCCTTTTTTCACCCTTAGAACTGCCTGCCGGAATCATAACCGCCCTGCTCGGCGCTCCTTATTTTCTGTATCTACTGAGGAAAAAGGATATTATCGGAGGATGAATATTATATGAACCCCCTTGAGATTGACAATGTCAGTTTTTCATATAGTGCTGCGCCATTTATAAAGAACCTCTCTCTATCGTTTGGCAATGGTGAATTTGCCTGCATTATGGGTCCAAATGCCTCCGGAAAATCCACCCTGCTTAAGATATCTGCAGGCATGATAAAGCCGCTGTCAGGGAAAGTAATGCTTTGGGACATGGACATCCATCATTATAAAGGCAAAGACAGGGCGAAACTGATAAGCTATCTCCCCCAGATGCTTGATTTAGGTATGCAGCTTAAGGCAGTTGACATTGTCAAGATGGGATTCTATCCCTATGACATCCCACCTGAACTTGATAGCGATAAAGCCCTTGAAATGGTAGGACTTTCCGACAAAAAAGATGCCTACATAAACCACTTAAGCGGAGGCGAGGTCAGGCGGGTATTTATTGCAATGATCCTCATACAAGGGGCAGGCATAGTGCTTCTGGACGAACCCCTTGCCAATCTTGATATCAAATATCAGATAGAGATTATCAGACTGCTGAAGGAGATAGTTAAAAACAGAGGTATAACCGTATTGATGGCAATACACGATTTGAATCTTGCATTCCAGTTTGACAGGGCTATATTAATAAAAGACGGCCATGTAATCGGGGACGACAAACCGCATAATGTCCTGACCGAGGAAAACCTTCAGACGGTGTTCGATATCGATATAAAAGTTCTCTGGTATAATAACGGGAAGGTATCCATAAGATACGGCTGAAAAATTATTTTCATCTTAAAGAAGATTTTAGACAGTCTAAAGACGCATTAAAAAATGCTAAAGAAGCTATTCAATTCTGGATAGATACAGCAAAGGAATTCGGCGATGCAATCCCCAGACCAAAAGGCGAAAGATTGATCTTCGCCTAAAGAAAAACAATGTTAACGCCTATACTGTAGTGAGTAAAATACAAAAATAGCAATATTAAAGACCTGCTTCTATGTTAAGTTCTTTTCAGGGGGGACATCCGCTATAAAGAAATTATCCGCATTCCCTTTATTTGTGATAAAATTGTTTTAATGGCGACATCCTCCTTTTTCTGATGGTTTAGTTACGACAAAATACTACCTGAAAAGGGAGACGTTCTTGTTATATTTTTACTCTATAAGCATTGCTATTTAATATTTAAGGCTCCATCAAATATATTTTTGGAGCGAAAGTAGAGTAAAGAGTTTAAAGTAAATGCTGAAAAGTTCATCTCAAAAAGCAAAAATATGCCGTTTAACGGATGGAAATTAGAAGACGCCCCTGTAATGACGTTATGCAAAGAGAAGGTCTTTGAATACAAATGACCCTATATGCTATTGGGCATTCAAGTATTTCTGTTGACGCCTTTGTAAAGCTGCTTCATGATGCATGGATTAAAGTGCTTGTTGATGTAAGGTCTTCGCCTTATAGCAAATATGCCGATCAGTTTAATAAAAAAGAATTAATGAGCGTTTTAAGCAAAGAGGGCGTAAGGTATTTGTACATGGGATGCAGCCTTGGCGGGAGACGGTCGGATAAGAGTTGCTATATAGTCGAAAACCCTGATTATGATGCAATAAGGCAAAGGGATTTTTATAAAACAGGTCTTGATAGGCTTATTAAAGGCATTGAAATGTATCGCGTCGCTATTATGTGTTCGGAAGAAGATGTGATGAAGCGCCACAGGCGGAATCTTATTGGCGTGGATATACATAAAAAGGGCATTCGGGTGATTCATATCAAAGGAAACGGCGCTATGGAAGAAGACGATTTTAGTGATAAGAAAATAACGGCGGAGCGGGGAACTCTTTTTTGGCAGAAAAAGGGGCGGTTCTATTAACTGGCAAGGGCAACCAAAGAAGGAAGAAAATGAAGATAAATAGAACCGTCCCCTTTATTCTATGCTTCAAGATGTTTTCTGTCAATTCTGGATATGTCTTTTTTCACACTTTTGGCATATTTTATTTCAAACATTTTTTAAATATCTAGCCATATTTCCTTGTGAGACAGAACTTCGCCTTTTGCTATTTCAGCCCGTCTGACTTCTATTTCTCTTCTTAATGTGGTATATTTATTTTTTTTGAACAAAATACCTGCAAACTCTGACAGACTTTTTTTATCTTCGTCATCCAGTAGCGATATGATTTTTACAACTTCTTCCATCAGTTTTTTTCTCCTTTCTTCTTTTGGCTCAATTAACGCTGGATCGGATACTGCGTTTTATTGGGCGTCAATTTTTATTCTATCCCATCTGTTTTCAAATTCTTTAGTCATATAACTTTTGGGCGGATGCCAATATGATATTCTTCCGTCTTTTTCCTTTTTGTGCGCCATTTTTTTTACTTCTTCAGGTTTTAATATATATACTCCTGGTAATTCATCTAACTTATTTACTATAATCCAAAAATCTCCCATTATTTTATCTAATGAATTTCCAAGCGGAACCGGATTCTTTTTCCTTAGAGCTTTTACCTGCACCCCGATATATTTTGTGGCTTCAATATTATAAGCAATTATATCAACTCCTTTTGCATTTCTTGCCGTGGGCATAACATTCCAGCTACGTTTCGATAATTCATAGCATACAAAATATAATCCAATATTTCTAACAATTTGTGGATTCATGTCCACAAACAATTTTAGCCTTATATTCTGACCAAGATAGACAGCTGCAAAATATGATACCGCAAGCACAAGCGCCACTATGTTCCTAATCCCCATCCTTGGATGTTAAACCAAGTCCCTGTCTTTTAATCGAATCACAAATTGTATAGGATTATCCCTAT
>JBBIIV010000047.1:0-12952 GCA_037446295.1 Nitrospirota bacterium | reverse complement strand
TCCCTCGTTGACCGCATGCTTGAACTGCATAAAAAGAAATCTGCCCTTCCGCCATCATCAGAACGCGAGAAAATAGAACGCGAAATCGCCATTACGGATGAAAAGATAGACGACATTGTCTATGGGCTTTACGAGGTGACGGATGAGGAGAGGGGGATGATTGAGGAAAAATAGAACACAAAAAAAGTAAACTCAGGAAACTCCTGCCAAAAACAGTTTGCAATTTTATCTTAAAACCATGATAATTAATGACCACAAGAGAGGGCATAAATGCTTTCTAAACCTAAAGGTGGAATGAGATAAAATAAAATGTGCAACAAAACGATTCCAATTGAAACGTGATAAGCGCCACTAAATTTTACAATTCTTCTCCGCAAAGATCGGGGGAACAAGGAGATAATGCATGAGACCTAAAAACCTTAAAACTAAGATATTTCTTGATGGAGGAGACCCTGAAGAGACGCAAAAGGCTTTGACACTGCTTGGATTTCTTGATGGACAGACAACAAACCCTACACTTATAGCTAAGAATCCTGAGGCGGAGGAGAGGATGAAGATGGGGCTTAAATTCAGCAGGGATGAGGTCATGGATTTTTATCGTGGTGTCGTAAGCAGAATATCCAAGATAATCCCTGACGGTTCCATATCAGTTGAGGTTTATTGCGATTTTTCAACATCTGCCGACTTCATAATATCTGAGGCTGAAGACATGTTTTCATGGATACCAAACGCCCATATAAAAATACCAATCACAAGAGAAGGTCTTAAAGCCGCTGAGATAGCCGTAAGGAAGGGTCTTCGCACAAACATGACGCTTTGCTTTACACAAGAGCAGGCAGCCGCTGTCTATTCTGCTACAAAAGGAGCAAAAAAAGAAGATGTTTTTATCTCTCCTTTTGTTGGGAGGCTTGATGATAGAGGATTAAACGGCATGGATTTGATTGCCAATATAGTCAAAATGTATCGCAGCAAAGACGGGCATGTTCAAGTGCTTTCTGCCAGCGTTAGAAACATTGAGCATTTTTTATATTCCATTTCTCTTGGCGCTGACATCGTCACTGTGCCGTTTAAAATACTGAAAGAGTGGACAGGCATGGGTATGCCTATGCCAGGAGATTCCTATTCTTATGATATAAAGGGGTTAGCTGATATTCCATACCGTGAACTCAATATGTTACTTCCTTGGCAGCAATATGATATATCTCATGAATTGACAGATAAAGGGCTTTTAGCCTTTGCGAGGGATTGGAATGCCCTGATTAAATAGAGCCGTTTATCGTTTATAAAGTCATTTTCTTCGTCATTCTTGCCTGTCTGCATGCTAAGCACAGGCAGGCAAGCGAAGCGAATCAAGAATCCTTCTGTTCAGCCGAAGGAAGGATTCCTGTCCGATCCTTGACAAGCAAAGACAAGAGCCGGAATGACATTGTGGAGCATTTTGTTGCAACGAAATTGGGCAAGACCTATTTAATCCAGCCCTGCCTTCTTTTTAGCTTCATCTATGAAGATGGATTGCGGGTATTTTTCAATAATCTGCTTATAAGTGCCCTTCGCCTCTTCAGTCTTTCCAGTTGACTCAAGAATTCGTCCGGTTTCGAGCAATGCTAAATCCTGCAAAACCCCGTCTTTAATGTTTACAATTGTCTTAAGGCTGCTTAGTGCATTCTCATAATCATTCTTTTTGAGATGTGCCATTGCCTTTTTGTAATGGGAAAGCGAGAGCATTTGAGGGTCGGAAAACTGACCTGTAAGTTCAGTCAGTGTCTTGATTGACTCGTCATAATCGCCCATCTCATAATGGCAGTTTGCAATATAATAAAGAACCCTCGGAAGTTTTTTTGTGTTATATGACTCCCTGAATTTTTCTAAGGCATTTTTATATCTGACGCCAGCTGCATCTGCCTGCTGCTGTGATATGCCGTAATAAATCTTGATGCCCTCAGCCTCTAATTCCAATGCTTTATGCGTTAACGACCTGTTGTATAAAATGATACCTGCAATGACGGCAGCGATTACAACGAAGGCGATGACTGAGAGCGCAAGCACCTTCTGCCGATGTTTCAGCCTTTCTCTGAAATCAGATAATGTATCCTGAATCTCTCTGTCAGTAGAAAACTTCCTTTCAGAGAGCCTTTTAATATCCTTCGGCATCATTTACCCCCGAATTGCTTTATCTACAAGATATTTTGAATGTTGAAATGCGTGTTCCAGAATTGATTCCTCATACCCGGCAGCCAGCAGTATTCTCATGGCTACATCTCTGCTTATAAGGTCAGAGGGCGCATGAGCATCTGTATTGACAACCACAGGGATTCCGAGCCTCGATGCCCATTTTGCAACATGACCGTTGGCAAGACTGTGCCCCTTTCTTGCGGATATTTCAAGGGTGATACCTTTTTCTTTAGCATACAAGAGGTCATCAAATGATATTATCCCTGGATGAGCAAGGATATCAGCTCTTGCCTCTATAGCAGCATGATTTGTCCCTGCAATAACAGGTTCGACAATAGTCTCGCCGTGAACAATTACAATTTTAGCTCCGAGATTCCGGGCTTCCCTAACGAGTTCTGGTATTAAAGCAGGCGGGACATGGGTTATTTCCGCACCTGGTATTATGGTTAAATGCGCGTGAGGCTGTATTGCATTTATAGCCTTGATAATTCTTGGAATTATAAAGTCAATATTAGAATGGTCCATATGGTCGGTTATCGCTATTGCTTCATAACCCGCCGCTGCAGCCCTTCTAATCAACTCTGCAGGTATAAGTTCTCCATCACTCAGAATGCTGTGGGTATGTAAATCAATCATAAATTGTAATTGTAAAGAATACAGCAAAAATATGGTAAAAGTAAATATGTAAACCCACTTCTGCCTAAAATAATATTTGAACAGGGATATGACACGATTTCTCTGCCAAAGAACTACCTTTGTGCATGGGCAAACAATTGGCAGACTTCATGTTAGTTGCAAAAGTAGAGACTGAGACTTCCGCTTCGTCTTCAGCCTTATTAAGGTTACCCGTGGCTTTGGCTTCAAAATCGTATCATATCCTTGTAGTTGCAGTATATCGATGGATTTATTTTGGTCAGATATGAGGGAACCCCATTCCAAAATAGAGGGAGAACTATAAACCACTGGATTTATTTTACAAGTAAATGCCAACAGCCTGTTGATAATTAACATAATAGTATAATAGCAGCTTTTTGACTATCCTTAGCTCATGAGCGGCATGCTTAAATATAAATTTTCGGGAGCTTTTGTTGTATAACGGATAAATTCAGCAGTGCGTGTTACGCATCCGATCAAATGTTTTGTTAGCCCATGAATTTATTTATGTTTTCCATTGGGTCTTTTTCTATGGCCGTTTATTTTATGCAGACGGATGCATTGATTCTCTATCTGATATATCAAGAGGTTTTTCTAATGCTCCCCATAAATTTGAGATCGTTTCGAGTCGCTCCTCGATAGCCCGTTCCTTTGAAATTTCTTCATATTTTGTCTAGCAATATCAGCACCCTTTAATGCAGTTTCTGGGTTAAACTACACCAATGACATTTAAAAAAACGAGGATTACAAGTAAAGGCGCTATGATTCGGACGCACCAAAGCCATAGATAAAAAAGGCTGAAATACCATGTGCCTGCAAAGTCATTTTTTGCAAACCGCTTGTCAAGCTTCCATCCTGCAAAGAGCGAGATGATTAAAGCCCCTAAAGGCAGGAGATAATTCGAAGAAAGTTTATCCAGAAAGTCGAAATAGCCGCCGCTATATGCACAGCCTACACCTATAAGAAAGCAAATAATTCCAAACATAACAGCTGCGTGGGAACGAGGCATCTTGTGTTGGTCAATAAAATATGCTGTGATAACCTCAAGCAGTGAGATAGAAGAGGTGAGAGCTGCAAAAAAGAGGAGAATAAAGAATGCAATGGCAAGCCAGGTGCCGCCAGGCATCTGAAAAAATGCGGTTGGAAGCGTAACAAAAACCAGTCCAGGTCCTTGCGCTGGCTCATGGGTAAATGTGAAAACAATCGGAAATACCACAAAACCTGCAAGCAGCGCTATACCGGTATCCATCAGAACCACCCATAGGGAGGAGCTAGCTACCTTGTCATTAGTGCGCAAATAGCTTCCATATGTTAGCATTGCGCCCATCCCTAAACTAAGGGAAAAAAAACATTGTCCCATTGCAGCCAAAATGGATTCCGAGGTAAGTTTCTCGGGCTGAGGACTCAAAAGAAACTTTAAACCTTCCTGTGCGCCAGGCAAGGTGAGTCCATACCCAGCAAGCCCGAGCAGTATCAAGATAAGCGCAGGCATGAGAATCTCTGTCCACCTTTGTAATCCCTTTTGAACCCCTGCCAGGACAATCCCGACCGTTATCACAAGAAACAAAACGAGGAAAATACTCTGTTGAAAAGGAGAAGATGTCAACTGTTTAAAGATAGCAGCTATCCCAGCCATACCACGGCCAGGTTCAAAAACCCCTATTATGGCTTTATAGAGAAAAGCTAGACACCACCCTGCTACAACACAATAAAAAGGAAGGATAACAAAGGCGGCAAGCACCCCCATGAATCCTGCCAGTTGCCATGGAGTATTTTTGCTAGCTAATTTCTGGAAAGCGCCTACGGGATTTAGTTGCGAAACTTTGCCCAGCATTACCTCAGCTATTATTATAGGCAGCCCTAATAGTGCTACACAAAACAGATAGACGAGAATAAATATGCTGCCGCCGTTTTCACCTGTCATATAAGGGAAACGCCAAATGTTGCCCAAACCTACTGCACTACCCGCAGCCGCCCATATAAAGCCTATCCTGCTTGTCCAGTGAGTGCGAACTTTACGCTCCAATACTTTCTCCTTGATTCAGTGTCTGATTTTATCTCTCAATATGGGGATAGTTCTAAAATGCCTATTTGAAACTATTCCGAATAAGCTTTATCAGAAAGTCTTAAGTGCCGATAGGGCAACTTCTCTGATCAAAGGGTCACTGTCATTTTCGGCTAAATTGTTCAGGTGAGGGAATGCCCTTTTGTCTCTTATATCAGCCAATGCTTTGATTGTAATGTGCCTTATGGTAAAAATCTTACTGCTTAAAAGAGGCAGCAGGATATCTACCGCTTTGGGGTTTCCAAGTCTCCCCAGAGATTCTATTACAGCCTCCCTTGTCAGTAATTCTGGGTCGTCAATACCAGTTATAAGCGCCTTAAAAGCCGAATCGCTATTTTTGAAATAACCCAAGGCTGTTGCAGCATATGATTTAATAGAAGGACACTCGCTGTTCAAAAAGGGGTCGTTATATATATCAAGGAGCACCTCAAGCGCAGAGGTATCAGCTCTTTCTCCAAGGAATTTAATGGCTTTTATCTTTACGGGCCAATATTCCGCTCTCGTTCCAGCTACATGAATCAGGAGGTTAAGGGATTTTTTATCTTTTATCTCCCCGAGTTTCTCAACAGCCAAAAGGCGCGCTTTCCAATCTCTGCTATCAAGCTGTGCCTCTAAGTCTTTGATATTCTGAGCAAATGTTGAATTGGTGCAGCAAAAACAAATAAAAATTACCATGATAAATGTAATCACGCAGTCTTCCAAATGTCTCATTTGACCCTCCGATGAAGAACTTTGCAGCAAAGCTGCAGGTATCATAAACTGAATGTTTGTCTTGCGGTCATTCCTGCTTATCTGCCGTAGCGCAGGCAGGTCTGGAATCCGTCCCAAAAAAAAGATTCTAAACAAGCCAGAATGACAAAAATACACTGACTCTGCAGCAAACTACAGGTATTTGCAAATTTAATTGATTATTTTTATCGCATCAAAAGCTGCATACCCGAAGCTAAGCTTGCTACAGCCTTGTTTCTGCTTTAAACCCGATGCGTGCCGGAGCATTTATCCTTGCAGTCGCATATCACCTGGGATATAGCTTCAGCCTTTGCCTTAGCAGAGGGAGATGCTAACATAGCGAGTATTGCTTCTTCAACCATCTGTTCTGAAATAATATCTGTCCCTAAGCCCTGATAGCTATAAGAGATGCACTTGACCTCCCTCCCTGCAATGGCTGAGCAGTCAGCGCATGCAGTCATGACCGTTTTGTTATTGTTGAGTATCGCACCGATATCAGTCCCGTTTATTCTAAGAGTATTGGATTTATGTATTTCATCTTCAGGCAGGGGTATTTCTTTAAGCTCGATATCAACCTTCGTGTTTTTCAGAGGAGTCGTCATCTTTCTGACTACATTCCTTATGTTCTCCACACTGCTTTTGCATCTCGAGCAGGTAGTCCCGTTTTCGTCATAATAGAACCATTCAAGTGTTATCATTTTCACGGTTTAAATCCTCCGTTGCTTTTAAGTATGTTTGATATTTTAAAAAATATATTCTGGGAATGTAAACGAATTCATTTGAAAAATTAAAAATAGATAATACATTTATTTATGGTATAATAGGTTTTAGCTTAGAAGGCATGTCTCCATCTCAGAAGATCCTGCCTGTGGCTGAACCTTGAATATCAGGAGGCAGCAGATTTGTGGGAATTCCTGTAGTTAACTATAAAGAATGCATTGGATGCGGCTCTTGCGTAGAATTGTGTCCAGAGGTTTTTGAATTAAGAGACGATAAGGCATGGGTAATCGGCTATGAGAAATGCGGTACCTGCAATTGTCAGGAGGCGGTCAATGTATGCCCCACTGAAGCGATAACCCTTGAATAATGTCTTATGAGGGCTTAGGGCTGCGCTTATTTCTCTTACGCCTTAAGCCTCTTATACTTGTTGTTTCCGTAAAATATTCTTGTTAATTCTATAAATCCGTATATCTTTAAATCTATTAAATCCCCGCTTCTTCTGCAATCCTCAAGAGTGTAGTAAACCTTTTTGAGAGGTGTCTTGATTATCTCGATTTCTTCAGAATCATCGAGCTTATATAATGACTGCTCACTCAAAGATGCGGGAAAGACATTCTTTGCGATAAATACCTCCATCATCTCTGCCGACATTCCGGAAGAAAGAGGACCCCTTGCGATAAGTATAAACTCATTTGAGCAGTAGCCTGTCTCTTCGATTAATTCCCTTCTTGCGGCTTCTACTGAAATCTGGCCTTTATCATTAAGTCCTGCTGGTATTTCAATCACGTAGTTATTGACAACAGGCCTAAATTGCCGAACAAGAAGTATCTCCTCTTCAGCTGTAACTGGAATGATCGCAACAACGCCATTGCAATTAACCCTCTCGACAGCTTCCCAGTCTCTTAAATTGCCTGAATGGTCCTTATATTTGAGTATGATTGTCCTTAAAAAACTGCCCTGCCAGCATATCTTTTTTTCGGTAATTCGCATAAGGTTGCCTGATATCGAGTTATCCAAAAGGAGAACGCATTTGACGGCCGCCCATAAGATGGAAGTGCAGGTGATATACTATTTGCCCGCCTTCGGGATTGCAGTTGGTCAATAATCTAAATCCTCTATCAGCAATGCCCCTTTCCCGAGCTAACTTTTTAGCGACCTTAAATAAATGGGCTATAATCTGATAGTCTTCATCTGTCATATCAAGCAGAGTTGGTATGTGTTTTTTGGGGATTATAAGAGTATGAACGGGGGCTTGTGGATTGATATCTTCGAAAGCGATCACTACATCATCTTCGTAAGTGATTTTTGAAGGGATTTTCTTTTCGATAATCTTGCAAAAAATACAATCTGCCATTATAAGCCTCCTCGAGTTACTTATTTATTTCAAACTTTCTGTGAAAACATGTCCTTTGTCCGGTGTGACAAGCAGACTTCCCATGTTGAAAGACCTTTACAAGAAGAGTATCTGCATCGCAATCATAAAATATCTCTTTTACTTCCTGAAGGTTGCCGGAGGTTTCTCCTTTTTTCCAATATTTCTGCCTCGATCTCGACCAGAAGTGAGTAAATCCCGATTCTATCGTCATCCTGAGAGATTCTTCGTTCATATAAGCCATCATGAGGACATCGCTGTTTTGAATGTCCTGTATTATAGCTGGGATTAGCCCCTTCTCATCATATTTTAGCTTTGGTATAACATTTTGCATATGTTCAATTTTGAAACATCAATATTATTTATCCGCTTATTAAAAAAATTCAAGTCTTATCAGACAAGTGTAATAATAGTAACCCCCTGCCCTCCGTCAGAATGAGGAGCGGCGTTAAAACTTTTCACGAGAGGATGCCCTTCTATATGCTCATGGACGGCTTTTTTGAGAATCATTTTTCCAATTCCATGTATAACCCTTACTTCTTGCAAGCCCGAAAGCGACGCTTGATTCAAAAAAGGCTCAAGGCTTGAAAGAGCTTCATCAACCCTCATCCCCACGATATTCAGGGTTGAAATCAAGTCTGATTCAAGAGGTGGAGTCGTGATTTCAGGTATTTGTGAGACAGACTTCCCCTTGCTGTATCGGATGTCAGAGATAGGGAGCGTTACTTTTCTACTTCCAGAACTTATAATTAGCTGACCGAGCTTTGTATTTTTCTCTAAAACCCTGCCATCTCTGCTAAGAGATTTCACATACACGATATCGCCCTCTTTAATCTCGCTAATATCAGGCGAGGGGAGTTTATCCTTGTCCAGCTCCATTATCTTTTTAGCGATTCCCTGCTGTTTGATGTGGAACAGTTTTAAAGCCTCTCTTTTTCTCTCTTTAGCCTCAGCCATAATATCCCGAATCTCCCTGCTCGCATCCGTAACAATTCTGGAAGCCTCCCTGTAAGCATTAGAGAGTATTTCCCTTGATCTCTCCTCTGCTTCGGCAAGTTTTTTTGACAGCAGCCTGTTTTTTCCCTCAAACTCCGCCTGCTGCCTGCTAATTTCAATCATAGCAGCTTCATATCCCGCTCTCTTTTGATTAAGCTCGGATATGAGATTATCGATTTCTATCTTAAGACTTCCGAGCATTTTCTTGGCATTTTCGATAATGTAATCAGGAAGTCCATACTTTCGGGATGTCTCAAAGGCGTGCGATACCCCTGGTTCCCCAATTCTAAGCCTGTAAAGAGGGGTATAAGTCTTTTGGTCAAATTCCATGGAGCCGTTTATCATCCCTTCGCTTTTATATACAAATCCCTTTATAGCCGAAAGATGCGTAGTGGCAAATACAAGGGAACCTCTCGTCTTCAATTCATTCAAGATTGAACAAGCAAGCGCAGCGCCCTCGTCAGGATCTGTGCCTTTGCCTATCTCGTCAATTAGAACGAGGCTTTGAGAGTCGGAATCTTTGATTATCCTTGATATATTCATGATATGCGCTGAAAATGTCGAAAGATTGCTCTCGATAGACTGTTCATCGCCGATATCAACAAGGATATTATTGAGAACAGGGAATGAGGATGATGAATCAGCCGGCACCGGCATACCTGATAATGCCATAACCAGTAAGAGTCCGATAGTCTTAATGGTTAATGTCTTGCCTCCGGCATTGGCGCCTGTAATGACCATAACAGTGTTATCATCACCAAGTCTTACATCAAGTGGGACTACCTCCTTTAACTCTGTTGAATTCAAAAAACTTAGATACAAAAGGGGGTGCCTTGCCTTTATAAGGCTGATAATCTTTGTTGAATTAAGGCAGGGTATCTCCATCTTGAGTTTCTGGGCGGCTATAGATATGCAATTTAAGACATCAAAATAGACCACTGTTTTAAATTCGTTTTCTATAGATTCAACGACATTTCTCAGCAGTGAGGTAAGGTTTCGGAGTATCCTTATTTCTTCTGCCTTCTCATCAGCGATAACATTTTCGAGTTCATTCGAGAATGAGATTATCGTTAGCGGCTCCACAAATGCAGTTTGTCCAGAGCTTGAAACATCGTGCACTACGCCAGCTATCTGCCCTTTGGAGTCCATCCTGACAGGTATGACCCACCTGCCCGACCGTTGTGTTATAAATTCATCTTGAAGAAACTTGGATGTTGCTGTATCCTTCAGTATTTCCTCAAGCTTTTTTCTTATCCTGTCTGTCAACTTTCTGATTTTTGACCTAAGCTCAAAGAGCCGTGAAGATGAGTTGTCAAGGATATTGCCGTCAGCATCAAGACACCTTTTGAGTGTTTGGAGTATATCTGGAAAACCAGTGAGGGGTGCTGCTAACTCCTTCAAGAAAGGGGAATCCTTTCTTTTGTTAATTTTAATGCGGAGGTCTGCGATTATCTCAAAGAGATTCATAAAGGCTGAGAGTTCCTTGCTATCGAGAATGGAGGCTTGAGGGATAATCTTTGTAAATAAATCAGATAAGTCAACGAAATCGAAGGCATTTATCTGGGAATTTTCTTGATTCATTATCAGTATTTCTTTAATTAAATTCTGCCTGATTGTGATATCCTCAATTTTTTCTAAAGGGGTTATCTCGATAATCGATTTTTTTGAAGCTGGGCTTTTTGCGATATCAGAGATAAGTTTTAGAAGCTTGTTAAATTCAAGCAGTTCAAGATTGCCCCGTGAAATCATTGCTTATTCGATCCTTTAGTTATATTTTTGAAGTCTGTCATCTGTTGCTAAGTTCATTGTTGTTATCTCCGACAATGCTATAAAATTGTATCATCGCTTCTAACCTCTCTCAACAGCATTTCATTTATCTTTTTTATTGGCAAAGAGGTCTTTTTTGAGAGCATCTTCATGTCCTCGTATTCAGGGGAGACATTTAAAACAACATTTCCCATACGGGATATCTTTATTCTCACCATCCCTAATCCTGTTTTCACTGACTTTATCTCTCTTGAAAGGGTAATCCTGCGAACATTATAAAATCTTAATCCAATAGTCGTAGTGTTTTCGAATAAAATCTTTGTGAGTGTATCAAAATCCTTTTCTTGGGCGATTATGGACAGTTTCATGGCGGGTCTGCATTTTTTCATTATGATATTTTGCAGCGAAACATCTAAGGCTCCAGCGGCAAATAGCTTCTCCATTACATCTTCATAAATTTGTGGGTTCATATCGTCTATATTGGTCTCTATAACCGTTACGAAATCGTCGGGCAGGAAATCAACCGAATGCCCTGCCCCTTCTCCAATAATAAGCCTAAGAACATTAGGGAAGCCCGGAATATCCATATTTCCAGCCCCATAGCCTATTTTTTCGATTTTCATCAAAGGCATTGGCGCGCTTTTGGCTTTAAGACCACTTAAAATTGCAGCCCCCGTGGGTGTAGTCAGTTCAAATGTAGCGCCGGAGGAAAAAACGGAAAAACCTTGCAGTAATTCTGAAGTTGCAGGTGCTGGAATAGGCAGGACACCGTGAGATGTCATCACTGTTCCGCCGCCAAGGTTAATCTTTGAGATGTAAACCTTTTCAATTTCCAATAGCTCAAACCCGATGAGAACACCAAAAACATCTATAAGGCAGTCAACCGCACCCAATTCATGAAGATGAGCTTCATCAAATGGCTTCCCGTGCACCTTTGCCTCTGCCTCAAAAAGTTTTCTGAATATCTGAAGCCCACTTTTTTTCAGCGGCATAGAAAATTTTGAAGAATTTATCAATTCCTCAATATCCAGCCACTTTTTACCTGCTTTCTCCTGCTTTTTATGATCAGGCAATATTACATCAACCTTGGTTGAAGATACTCCTCCTCTCACGACCTTTTTTGATGCAAGCCTCCAATGTTTAACGCCAAGCTTTCTCAGCACAGCTTCTATTTTTGAGATGCTCAATCCCGCGTCAACGATTGCTCCGAGACACATATCCCCGCTTATGCCTGAGAAACAGTCAAAATAGGCTATTTTCATGATTCAAATGACTCTTTAAGCTGCATGACGAGCTGAAATATCTTTGTTGACTCACCCACTGTGCGCGATGCTGTCCCGCACGCAGGCGTCAGAAGAATCTTTGATTTAATCAATTGAGGCGGTATGTTTTTATAAAAAGTTTCCATAGAGTTGTTCATTAACGATACAATATGTTTTCCTTCGAGGTGTTGAATTATCTCGGATGTCGGGACGATACCCCATGAGAGGTAATTCCCTCTTTCAAGAAAATCCTTGATCTCTGCATGATAGATTGCAAGAGAATCTGAATAATCATAGGCGTCAAAACTTAGGATACTTACTCCGCTCTTTAATACAAGAGACCAGTCTGCCTTCCCGCAGCAATGAATGCCTGGGATGCCGCCCGCCGTCTCTATGGCTATTGCAACCTCCTTGAGTAACCTGAGAGTCTCATCATGATCAACGCCTAGGTAAGCAGATCCTCCTATTGCAGATAGTATCGGTTCATCTATGAAGATAATTACATCATCAGCATGCTGCCTGAGCAATTCTATCTGCCAGCGGGCTTTTGCCTTTAACAGCATGGTTGCAATCTCCCTTAGTTCTTCGTCAAAAAAGATGAATCTGCCATAATTATCTTTAAGAGTGAGAGTAAAGGTAATAGGTCCTGTAACATGTCCTTTTAAAATTTTGAATCGCCGTCTTTTGATAATTTTCATAAACATGTGGAGTCCCTTGGCATAGTCTTCTGATATGGCTATTTTTGTATTTTCATTGCATGACTCGTAAAATCTTTCGAGTTGGTCGCTTGCATCGCGAACAATCATGATGTTTTTCTCCGAATCATTGACCCTTATAAAGGGCATTCCTTCTGAAAACTGTGCAATCATTGATTCCTTAAAAGAAAGATTCGGCAGTTGGGGCCAAAAGGGGATATCCACTGACCTTAAAACTGATTCAACGGCGTCCAGTGCGATTTTGAAAGGAAGACTGCCTATGCCTGTAGTCGAAAAAGGCTTGATAATTTTATTCATGAGGTATTATAAATTTAATAACAGTTCAAATACAATTACAAACAAACAACCCGACAAGTAAACCCCTTCGGCTTAGACGATGTGTAATCCTTCTTAAGGAATACCTTAACCCGGAAACTCCAACTAAATTTTATTTAGCAGGCATCAAAATCTATCAATATCATCTATTTCATAACGAATTGTTACTGCCAATATGTCTCCT
>JBBIIV010000046.1:0-13009 GCA_037446295.1 Nitrospirota bacterium | reverse complement strand
GATTTCTCACTTCGTTCGAAATGACAGAAAGATTTTCATACAGTTTATAAACAGATACTAAATAGCTATGAGAAAAGGCTCTGCATTGTTATAAGAGATATATTCCAGAATTTCGCATCGATGCCACCACTAAAGTTGTGATGAGCTAATTATTATTTTGTTTCTAAGAGCTTTATGGCGGCTCGATATGGACTACAACATCTACAACCTCGGGAAACCTTTTTTTAATCTCTTGTTCTGCTACATGGGCGATTTCATGAGCATCTTGAACGGACAGGAAAGGTTCTACAACCAGATGGAGGTCAACAAATACATGATTTATGGTCCCTCTCGTCCTGACACCATGGCATCCCTTAACGCCCTTTACCTGGCTAACGATCTCCTTAATGCTCGTTTTATTTATCTTTGTCCTATCAAGAAGGGTGTCAGCAGCGTCTTTGATGATCTCGATGCCAGCCTTTGCTACGAAAATGCCGACTATGGCTCCTGTTATCACATCGGCAAAAAGAAAACCCAATTTAGCGAGCACAAGGCTTACAATAACACCCAACGATATAAATATATCACTTTTTGTATGGGTTGAATCGGCAAGCAGGTATTCGCTGCTCAACTCCCTGCCTTTTTTCGCTTCATATCGGGCTACAAGTGTGTTTATAATTATTGTAGCACCCATTATTAAAAAGCTTGCGTTTGTAATCGCTACGACATGAATGCTTGTAATTGAGTCGTAAATATTTTTAAATATCTCTATACAGGTGGCAAACATCAGCAGACCAACAAAAATTGTAAAAAAGGTTTCGTATTTTCTGTGTCCATAAGGATGCTTTTCGTCAGGCGGGCGGGATGAGAGATATACACCGAACAAGCCAACTATGTTTGACACCCCATCAAAAAGCGAGTGGAAACCGTCCGACAGCATCGCTAATGAGTTGGTATAATAACCATAAAATATCTTTGCTCCGGAGACGAAAAAATTCAGGAACATAGTGATAATCAAAACCTTTTTTATCTCAGCTATCCTGTTCAAGTATGCCTTTCCAGTGATTCATGAAGATTTTAAAACCGCCAGCCGCTATCGCTTCTCTCATCAGTCTGAAAAAGTTCAGGTAAAAAAATAGATTGTGAATCGTATTTAATCTCATGGACAGAATTTCTCTTGATAAAAAGAGATGCCTTAGATATGCCCTCGAGTAGTTTTTGCAGGTATAACATCCGCAAGCAAAATCTAGAGGAGAAGGGTCATCTTTATATTCGCTTCGCTTAATGCTTATTTTGCCAGCGCTCGTAAAAAGGGTGCCGTTTCTTGCATTTCTTGTAGGCATAACGCAATCGAACATATCAAAGCCATTCTCAGCGGCTATAAGAACATCTCTTAAATCTCCAATCCCCATAAGGTATCTCGGCGATTCTTCAGGCATTTTACAGCCGATTGATTCAATTATCTCATGCATCTCTTCCTTAGGTTCGCCGACGCTCAACCCGCCGACAGCGTAACCATCAAAGCCTGTAGCAATAATTTCATCAAGACTTCTAAGCCTGAGTTGATTATAAACGCCCCCCTGAACTATGCCGAATAAAGACTGCCCATGACTATTATTCGCTTTATGAAAATCCCTGCATTTTTTTGCCCATTGGGTTGTGAGGTTGAGAGATTTCAGGGCATATCCATAATCTGCAGGATATGGAGTGCATTCATCAAATGCCATCGCAATATCTGAGCCTAAGGTTAATTGAATCTCCATCGCCTTTTCTGGACTAATAAAATGAAGGGAGCCGTCAAGATGGGATCTGAATTCTACTCCTGCTTCAGTTATCCTCCTCAGGCTTGAGAGGCTGAATACCTGAAAACCGCCGCTGTCTGTGAGTATAGGAGCTTTCCAGTTAATAAAGGAATGGATGCCGCCAAGCTTTCCGATTATTTCATGTCCCGGTCTCAGATATAGATGATATGTATTGCAAAGGATTACCTCTGTCCCTATCTTGGACAGTTCATCCGGTGACATGGCTTTAACCGTCCCAAGAGTGCCGACAGGCATGAATGCAGGTGTATGAATCCGCCCTCTCGGCACCTCAATAAATCCGGCGCGAGCATTCCCATCCCTATTTAAGACCAAAAATTTCATATGAGTCCCTTGCAACATTATAGCAACTTTGCAGATTTATCCTCAAAATTGTCATCCGAATTTATGACCCTATGTTTTATACATAATTATTTCTAATGCCTGCTCTCTTGAAATAAAATGCATTTTTTGGGTTAATATGCTCTTTATCGAAGCGGTGCAGGATCAGGTTTGAACCTTCACTTAAAGAAGTAGAACGTCCAGCTGCTAAGTCTCGCGAAGAAAGAACTGAAGCAATAGAAACTGAGAAGAAACAATTAAGGCTGAAATCAGTCCCTGTGTTTGAGATAATTCACCAGTAGTGTTCGGCAAACAACATGAAATATTGATAATACAATATTTTCATTGGTTATGTTTAAAAAAGGTTTTTGATGTCTTTCCCGCGAAGCTTGTCCTCGAAGGTCTTAATAGGGGAGCAGGAATCTATCAAATCATTAATTATTACTGGATTCCCGTTTACACGGGAATGATAGACCATAATAATTATTACATTTTTTACCGGACACTACTGATAATTCACTATTCTTTTATATTTAAAAGTGAGATGTAAAAAGGCTAATATCAGAGTTGAATAGGCAAAATATTTATGCTGGACGAACTTTCTTAACTCAAGTTCTGACTGTATGTATCCAGTGCCTCCAGTAATAACCAATGAAAAAATAAGCAAAATACTTACGATAGAGTCGATATGTTTTCTCACTTTTTAAGAGCTCCAATCGCATGAAGGGATATGACTGCTTCTTTTTTGCCGTCAACTCCAACTAGATTGTTTATATCTTTATCAATAAAAGCGCCTACAGCTACCGACCCAAGTCCTAGGGAGACAGCCTGAAGATAAATATTCTGGCTGATGTAACCTGCCTCCATATAAACATATCTGTAACCCCTTTCTCCATATTTTGATCTCGTCCTGTCAAATATGGCTGAAATGGCAAAAACAATTCCAGCATCCCTCATCATCTCTTGTGAGAGTGATGCCTGCATAAGCTCTTTTCTAAAATCCCCTTCTTTTATAAGAGCAACAGAGTGGTCTAATGGCGAGTAATGGTATATACCCCTCTTTAAATCGTTTACATTGTTGACAATAAGATAAATCTCAAATGGATAAAGGGCGCCGGCAGAAGGCACGGTCCTCAAAGGTGTCCCGTAAAGCTTGCCTGTAATCCCCTGTGCAGCAAAGACGAGCTGTGAGATTTGAGATAGGCTAAGGGGTTTGTCAGTATATTCTCTTACGGAACGTCTTTTTAATATTGCGTCTTCTACTGTTATGCCTTTAAAGTTAGGCTTTGGGAGGGTAGTCTTAATACCTTTATAATTCTTGAATTGAGGCGGCATAGTCGGTTTTGGTAGTACAGCGTCTTTTAATATCTGTTTCCATGTGTGAGATGTATCCTCATGGAATCTTTCGCCAATGCTTGAGCCATTCGCATGGCATGTGAAATTTATAATTAACATTACTATAACAAAAAATTTCAACATTTTTTTATAATTCCTCAATAAGCCATTAAACTATAAATATATAAATATACATATCTGTCCAAAATAATTCTTTTGATGCCATACAATCGTATCATATTCATTTTGCAATATTATTTTGGACGCCAATGATAAATATAGGATAAACAGTTTGCCTGTTATCTATCAATACACTGTGGCTTCCTGTGTTTTTAAGTTGCAATTCCCTGCAGCTTGCTGCATGGTTGCCATATTTCTGTCATTCTGGCTTGTCCAGGATCCTTCTTTTGGAAAGGATTCCCGACAAGCGGGAATGACAGAAAGACAAATATTCAGTTTGTGATACCCCACAGCTTGCTGCGGGGAGATACATTAAAATTCTGCGACATGGTATTTTTGAGGCAATTTTATTGTCACTGCTGGCTGAAAACATATACATCTATTGTAATGATGCGGGCGTTGAATTTTAATTATTGAATTTAAACAGGTTTATAACTACAATACTAATTATGTTAATTGGTTTAATAGGCGGCAGCGGACTTTATGAAATCGATGAACTCGTAATCTCTCGGGATATATCTTTGACGACCCCATTTGGCGCACCCTCATCATCTTATAAGATAGGCAGGATTCAGGACGCTGAAATAGCCTTCCTTGCGAGACATGGGACTGCTCATAATATCCCACCTCACAGGGTCAATTACAGAGCAAATATATGGGGGTTTAATTCGCTGGGGGTAGAGCGAATAATATCGGTTAACGCTGTCGGTGGAATAAATAAAACATTGCATCTTGGAGATATTGTGATAGTTGATCAAATAAATGACTTTACATTTAGCTCGAGAGCTTCTACATTTTATGATCAAGATAAAGTTGTGCATGTTGATTTTACTAATCCTTATTGCCCTGAGATGAGAGCTTCTCTAATTTTAGCAGCCAGAAATTCGGTCATTCGAGCAATTGAACATGGCACATATATATGTGTGAATGGGCCAAGGCTTGAGACTGCTAAAGAGATAGAGTTCTTTTCATCCATCGGAGCCGATGTAGTAGGAATGACAGCCATGCCTGAAGCCATTCTTGCCAGAGAGCTCGAGATATGTATGGCATCATTGAGTGTTGTAACAAATTATGCCGCCGGCATTTCAGCAGCCAAACTTACTACAACCGAGGTTGTAGCAGCGATGAAAAAAGCTATGGTTAAAATAAAACCAATTATAAAAGAGAGTATTAGGCTTATTCCTCCTGCAAGAAATTGCCCGTGTAAAGATGCCTTAAAAGATGCGGGGTTATAAATCCATATCCCAAATAGTAGCGAGCTGCTTTTTTATAGGCTATATACCTTTTGCTCCGGGCGCATTTGGAAGCTTAGCAGGTCTTGTGTTTATCTGGCTCATAAAACCTGATTATCTGGAACAGGTTTTTATCATAGTTGCTTTATTTGTCATAGGGGTCGTGAGCGCTCAGGCTGCAGAAAAGGAATTTGGACAAAAAGACAGCCCCAGGATCGTAGTAGATGAATTTGTTGGATATTTAGTATCTACGGCTTTTCTTCCACTTACAGTCGGTTATATGATTTCAGCCTTTTTTTTATTCAGATTTTTCGATATACTAAAACCATCACCTATAAGAATTGTTGAGAGGCATTTCCACGGGGGATTAGGGGTCATGCTCGATGATGTTGCTGCTGGAATATTAACTAATCTGCTTCTTCAGTGCTGGAGGATATTGTGAGATGTTTCATCGCGATTGACCTGCCTGGGGAACTCAAGAGGCGAATAGGCGATTTTATAGCGCGGATTGGCGCCATATCAGAGGATATCAAGTGGGTGCCAAGCGAAAATATTCATCTAACATTGAAATTTCTCGGCAATATTAAGGATGACATATTAGTGAATATCGGACGAAGTTTGCGAAATATCTGCATGATACATAAACCCTTTAATATATCGCTTCAAGGAACAGGCGCTTTTCCAAATCTGAAAAACCCGAATGTTTTATGGATAGGTGTTAGACGATCCGAAGAATTGAAAAACCTCTATGTGGATATTGAGGAGGCTATGTCAAAACTCGGCTTTCCCAAGGAGGAGCGTAAGCATAACCCTCATTTAACAATAGGCAGGGTCAAAAACAGGGGAAATATTTTACCAACGATGAAATACATTGACGAATCGAAACAAGAATTTTTTGGAATTATACCAGTTACAGATGTTCACCTCATGAATAGCATACTTAAGCCCTCAGGCGCCGAATATGCAAAGATGGCGAGTTTCAAGCTGAAGAGTGGTTTGCTTGATAATATTATGAGATGATGACGCATTCCAGGATTGTTATTAGTTAATAAAAAATATAAACGCTAAATAAATGGAGGGAGATGATGAATAAGGACAAAATAAAGGCGCTTGATATGGCTATTTCACAGCTTGAAAGGAATTTTGGGAAAGGAGCCGTGATGAGACTGGGAGCCGCTGATATCGGCGAAGGAATTCAAATAATACCAACCGGCTCCCTGACACTTGATATTGCCACAGGTATAGGGGGCTTCCCCAGGGGCAGAGTGGTAGAGATATTCGGTCCGGAATCTTCCGGCAAAACGACTCTCGCATTAAGCGCTATTGCTCAGGCTCAAAGACTGGGCGGTATCGCTGCATTTATAGACGCAGAACATGCCCTTGATATTAATTATGCCTCGAGGCTTGGCGTAAAACTCGAAGAACTTTTGGTTTCTCAGCCAGATACCGGTGAACAAGCTCTGGAGATTGCAGAGGCGCTTGTAAGGAGCGGCGCAGTCGATATTATAGTTGTTGACTCAGTTGCTGCGCTAGTCCCAAAGGCTGAGATTGAGGGTGATATGGGCGACTCTCACATGGGGCTTCAGGCAAGGCTGATGAGTCAAGCTCTACGCAAGCTTACAGCAGCCATATCCAAGTCGCTCACAACGGTAATATTCATAAATCAGATCAGGATGAAGATTGGGGTGATGTTTGGTAATCCTGAAACGACTACAGGAGGCACAGCCCTCAAATTTTATTCATCAATGAGACTTGATATCAGGAAAATTGACAACCTTAAGGAAGGACAAGAAACGATTGGGGGTAGGGTAAGAGTTAAGATAGTAAAAAACAAGGTAGCTCCTCCTTTCAGGCAGGCAGAATTTGATATATATTTCAACGAGGGAATCTCAAGACTTGGTGAAATTATTGACATTGGAGTCGACAAAGGCATAATAGAGAAAGCAGGCTCATGGTACAGCTTTAAAGGGATGAAAGTCGGGCAAGGGAGGGACAATGTGAGGGAATATCTTAGGAATAATCCTGAAATCACAACAGAAATAGAATCAAAAATTACAGAGGGGTTAGTAAAAAAAACTATTGAAAAAGGAGGGACTGAAAAATGAAAGTCAGGTTCTTTGGGATTTTAATTATTTTGGCTTTTTTAGCTGGCTGCGCCTCTGCTCCGGTGCATTTTACCAACGAAGAGATTAAGGGTTTTCCACTTGATATACAGGAAAAGATTATAAAAGGAGAGGTTTCGCTTGGCATGACCACTCAGCAGGTCAGATATTCTTGGGGCTCGCCCAACACTATAAGAGCTCTTGATCCGATGGATGGACGACAGAGAGAGGAATGGATTTATACTACAGCAGGCATATTTGAAAGCAGGAGGCTGCTTTTTGTGGACGGCAAGCTGATTTATGTTATACCTGACTCTGAAAAGGCTTTAAAACGGGAGAAAGAATGAAGATATCCGAAATAAGAAATGTCTTTCTACAATTTTTTAAATCTAAGGGACATGAGATAGTCAATAGTTCGTCTCTTCTGCCAAAACACGATCCTTCGTTATATTTTACGACTGCTGGCATGGTGCAATTTAAAGATATGTTTTTAGGCAATGAGATAAGAAGTTACACAAGGGCTGCGACTGCGCAGAAATGTATGAGGGCTGGCGGTAAACACAGCGATCTCGAAAATGTAGGTCATACAGCAAGGCACCACACATTTTTTGAGATGCTTGGTAATTTCTCTTTTGGGGATTATTTTAAGAGAGATGCAATATTGTTTGCGTGGGAACTGTTTATTGAGTGGTTCAGATTGCCGCCTGAAAAGCTTTGGGTTTCGGTTTTTGAAAAAGACGACGAGGCGGCTGAATTATGGCATCATCTCACTGGCATACCTTCTGAGAGAATAATAAGATTGGGAGAAAAAGATAACTTTTGGAGAATGGGGGATACAGGACCATGCGGTCCTTGCTCTGAAATCCTTATTGATCAAGGCAAAGATATAGGCTGCGGAGAGCTCGGGTGTAAAGTCGGATGCGACTGCGACCGTTTTTTAGAGCTCTGGAATCTTGT
The DNA here is from genome assembly GCA_037446295.1 of Nitrospirota bacterium. GTDB lineage: Bacteria > Nitrospirota > Thermodesulfovibrionia > Thermodesulfovibrionales > Dissulfurispiraceae > DYHD01. The sequence continues at coordinate 5,083 of JBBIIV010000046.1, read as the reverse complement.
CTTCATGCAATATAACAGGGAGGAATCAGGCAATCTGAATCCACTGCCCAAGCCGAGCATTGATACTGGCATGGGGCTTGAGCGTATAGGCGCAGTGCTTCAGGGCAAAAGCAGCAATTTTGAGACTGATGTATTTCACCCCATAATCTCATCGATAGAATCGCTCGCAAATGTCAAGTTTAAAAAAGACCCAGATACTGACATCTCTATTAGGGTTATAGCAGACCATATTAGAGCGATAACATTTTTACTTGCCGAGGGGCTTATGCCTTCAAACGACGGCAGGGGATATGTCCTTAGAAGGATTATCAGAAGAGCATCAAAACATGCCAGAACATTAGGATTTGAGGGGGCAGTTTTATATAAACTGATCGATTCTGTAATTGAGGCGATGGGCACTGCATACCCAGAAATTATTCGTGAAAGGGAACGGGTTTCGAAATTATTAATTTTTGAGGAGGAGAGGTTTTCAAGAACCCTTGAACAGGGACTCAAGATTATTGATAATGTTATCGAAGGCCTAAAAAAGCAGGGCAATAAGATCATCCCAGGTTATGAATTGTTTAAATTATACGACACCTTTGGATTCCCTCTTGATCTTGCAAGGGATATAGCTTTAGACAACCATATGCTTATTGATGAAGAAGGTTTTAACAAGGAGATGGAGAGCCAGAGAGAACGCGCAAGGGCATCTTGGGTTGGCGAAGAAGCGGCTATTTCATCTGTATACAGGGAACTTAATGCAGAAATTGGCGATACAACCTTTGTAGGGTATGAAACTATTGAATCAAAATCCACTGTTAAGGCTATTATTAAAAAAGACAAGATAGCTCTTGAAGCCCATGAGGGCGAAAAGGTAGAGATATTTCTTCACTCAACGCCTTTTTACGGGGAGTCCGGTGGTCAGGCAGGAGATACGGGATATTTATACGGCGATAACTCAGAGATAGAGGTCTATGATACTAAAAAGGAATTGGGGCTTTACAGTCATTTTGCGATAATCAAAAAGGGCGTTCTCAAGGTTTGGGACAAAGTCTATTGTCTCGTCAATCAGGAAAAAAGACTCGCCATTGCAAGAAATCATACAGCAACGCATTTGCTTCAAGCCGCTTTAAGGGAAGTGGCTGGGGAGCATGTTAAACAGGCTGGCTCGTTTGTTTCGCCCGACAGACTGCGGTTTGATTTCACTCATTTTCACTCTCTTGATAAAAATGAAATAACATCTATAGAAGACGCGGTTAATAGTAAAATACTTGCAAACATAGGGGTGCAGACTGAAATATGCGATATACAAGATGCTCTCAGGTCTGGTGTTACAGCGCTTTTTGGTGAAAAATATGGAGAGACAGTCAGGGTGGTAAGGGTGCCTGGTGTGAGCGCTGAACTATGCGGCGGCACTCACTGTAAGGCGACTGGCGATATTGGCGTTTTTGTTATCTATTCAGAAAGCAGCATAGCATCAGGCATAAGGAGAATAGAGGCGCTGACAGGCGCTGGAGCATTTAACTACCTAAAGGGCATAAGAGATGAATTCGGGGCTGTCTCAGAATTTTTAAAGTCAGATAAGCTACTGGAAAGGATTCAGAAACTCATTTCAGACATTAAAGAGCGCGACAGGGAAATAGAAGCCTTCAAGGCAAAAACAGCATTTGAAAAGGCTTCCTCGATTGTCTCAAGCGCAAAGGAGATTGAGGGCATTAAGGTTATTTCATATAAGGTGGATGACCTTGAACAGAAGGATTTAAGAATACTTGCAGATAATGTAAGGGATATGATTAGCTCTGGTGTAATCGTGCTTGCATCCCCGAGAAACTCACAAGTTTCAATGGTGGCGATGGTAACAAAAGACCTGACAGGCGACTTTCACGCAGGCGAAATATTAAGGGTGGTCGCACAGGCTGCAGGGGGAAAAGGCGGGGGCAGGCCCGAAATGGCACAGGGAGGCATTTCTCATCTGGAAGAGCCTTCGCTCCTCTCCAAGGCACTTGAGTTGGTGTATGACCTTGTCAGGAACAAAAGAAGCTAATTATAAAATGCTTCATGGGTTTTGCATCACGGTCTTGAAAGGTTAATAATTTTTGCACACCGCATTGTTTAACCCAGGATTGTCATTAGACTTAATGATACTTTGATCATAGATATTATTCCTTTATCTGTAAAGCTTTGTTGAAGCTTTTTTGCTTATATTTATATATGGTTTCATTATTGTCAGTTTGCGCATTTTTGCACTATGTTTTTATGCTTTTACTTCTTATTTTACAATGAGTTATAAGGAATAATTTCTAATGGCGGTCATTAGAAATATTCATCTAATGACAATTCTGGGTTTAATTATGAGGAAGGGTGATTGAAAACAATATTGGTTTCTGCAAAACTCTGCTATGTATGCAATAAGAATATAAAAAACGGGCAAGAGATATATATCGGGCAAGGTAATTATAGACATTCCCACTGCGCTCCTGGGAAAACGAGATGGTTGAACAGCAAGCATGTTCAGAGCAGCCCTTACAGGTATTTATGGCAAGAAACTTCAAAAAGCATTATATTGACAGGATATTCACTTTCTAATGGTATATTCAGATTAAGGGTGCGGGATAAAAAAAATAAGAATTTGATGTCAGATTCCAGACAATTAACATTGTTCTAGCTTGCAATTCCCTTAGATACAATTAAATATTCTGGACAAATTTCGGTTTCCAAGTGATTTAGGCTATGTGTTTATAATTGATAATGCACTCTATTTACTACTGAGCAGTGAGTAGTTTGGCTGGGGTATTGTTCAAGTCTTTTATTCAAACAGGGTGTCTTTTTTGGCGATCCAATCCCTTGTTTTATCGAACTTTATTAGTATCTTAAGTTGTAAATTTCATTCTTGTCTAATTATAATTTATATATGAAACGTTTTTTGATTCTTATATTGTTTATTTTGATTGCCGGTTCTATTGCAGGTGGGTATCTTGCCCTTGCCCAGAGCGTTCCTGCCATATCTGAATTAAAAAAATACCGCAGTCTTGATGGGACAAAGGTTTATGCTGACGATAACACCCTTATAGGTGAATTTAAGATTGACAAGGGCATTTACATTCCATACAGTAAATTTCCTCCCCACTTAGTTAATGCTGTAATAGCTGTTGAGGATTCAAGATTTTGGAGCCACAAAGGGCTGGATTACATTGGCATAGCAAGGGCATTAATCGTTGATATCATGCATGCAAGTGTAAAGCAGGGCGGCAGCACAATAACCCAACAGCTTGCCAAGATAATGTTTCTTTCTCCTGAAAAAACCATAGCGAGAAAGGTAAAAGAAGCTCATCTGGCGATTAAACTTGAGAAAGAACTAACAAAACAAGAGATATTAGAACTTTATCTTAACAAAGTGTATTTTGGACATGGGGCATACGGCGTTGAGATGGCTGCCAGATTGTATTTCGGTAAATCTGTAACGCTCATAACCCTTCCAGAGGCTGCGCTTTTAGCAGGCTTAATTAAAGCGCCGAATGCATTTTCCCCATATAACAATTTGGTGAAAGCAAAAGAGCGTCAGGATGTTGTCTTTCTTCGTATGGAGTCTGAAGGCTATATAACACCCTCACAAAGGATTGAGTATAAAAAGCAACATATTCAATTGTCATCTTTGAGGATGGAGACAGAGGCTAACAATTATTTCCTTGAGTATATACGACAGCAAATCGAACAGAAGTATGGTGAAGAAATGGTCTATAAGAGAGGATTAAAGGTATATACAACAATTGATAGAAAGGCTCAGGCAGCGGCTCAGAAGGCGTTGCGGGAAGGCTTAAGAGATCTTGACAAAAGGAAAGGCTGGAGGGGTCCAGTCGGGCACCGCGAGATTAAGGATTTACAACAAGATGTTGCCCAAAAGACATCATTCTCTGCATCAGTCGGCGATATCTCAACAGCGACTGTTCTGACTGTTGCGCCAAATGAGGCTATGGTTAGAACAAGGGGGATAATTGGCAAGTTGGCTTTACAGGATGCTTTGTGGGCAGCTAATGTTTTAGACCCAAAGACCGAAAAGGCAAAAACTCTCCCCAGGTTGAAACTTACTGATATTCTTAAAAAAGGAGATGTGATTTATGTGAGGGTTAAATCTGTATCCGGAAAGAATATCTCACTCAGCCTTGAGCAGGAACCGGTGGTTGAAGGAGCGGTTGTCGCATTAGAACCAGAGACAGGATACATAAAGGCTCTTGTGGGGGGGTTCAGTTTTTCAAGGAGCGAATTTAACAGGGCTTTGCTCGCAAAAAGGCAGCCGGGCTCGGCATTTAAACCCATAGTATATGCCGTTGCGCTTCAGAAAGGATACTCGCCAGAGAGCATTATTACAGATGAGCCTGTCTCATTTCGCTGGGGGGCAGAGGAATGGAAGCCAGAAAACTATGACCGTAAATTTTATGGACCTACCACTTTAAGAGATGCCCTTGCGCATTCAAGAAATATAGTAACTGTCAAGGTTGTTGATTCCATAGGAATTGACAATGTAATAACATTCTCCAAAAATGCTGGGATAGAATCTAATATGCCAAGAGACCTTACTATTGCATTGGGTTCTATGAGCGTTTCTCCTTTAGAACTTACATCTGCTTTTTCAGCATTTGCCAACAGCGGGAAGAGATTTAAACCAATCTCGATTAAATATATTACCGATTCAAAGGGCTCTGTTTTGGAAGAGAATGCGCCAACGGGGTATGAGCTCATGAGCCCCATTATTGCATCTCAGATAACATCAATGATGAAAGATGTCATAGCATATGGAACTGGCATGAGGGCAAACATCGGCAGGGCTGCTGCTGGGAAAACCGGAACAACCAGCGATTACAAAGATGCATGGTTTATTGGTTATACTCCTCAGCTCATTGCATCCGTATGGATTGGATATGATGATATGAAAAAATCTCTAGGTTCTGCAGAGGTAGGTGGGAGGGCTGCCGCACCTGTATGGGCAAATTTTATGAAGAATGCTCTTGCTGATTTACCAGAGGCTGATTTTGAACAACCCCTTATCACAAATACATCATATTGATGTGAAGATTTGAGACACTAATTAGAGTCTGTTTATAAA
>JBBIIV010000045.1:0-13568 GCA_037446295.1 Nitrospirota bacterium | reverse complement strand
GTCAAGACCGAAGCCGCCTTATCCATAGAACTGGAAAATAGGACATTGAGAGCGTCCTCGCACTCACCTTTAAAAGTAGCATATTTAAGCATGCCGTTTTTCAGTTCACTGAAAGAGACCCACCTGCCGGATAAATCACCCTTTCCACCAGTTTTAATATAATTAAGAAGCAATATTTTCGCCCGTGGGGTCGCCTTGTCTTGAGTGGTTATTTCGCCATCGGAGGATATGAAGAACTCTTCGCCGAGATACTTTAATATCATTGCATCACCATTTAACTCTCCTCCGATATCCTTTGCTATTTTGGAATAATTGATTTTCTTGATGTCGTCTCTTAGCTTTGCGATCAGATCTTCCCGCCAGTCAGATATCACAAGGGAATCTCTGATACCCTGAATTTGCTGTTCGCTCAGGAGCGGGCATTGAGAGATATCCGTCTTACCTTTTGTAACATCAAAGGCGAAGGGCATGCACAACTTTTGCGGGCATTCGCCGCAATTTTTCCTTGGGAGCAACTTGTAAAGTTCGATTGTATTCATTATGCATCCCAGCTTTTGAAAAGGTATATTTTATATCGAATTTTGCCTTATTAACCCAAAAAATGCAAATACAGTTTCCGAGTAAATAACATACGAGCATATGCTGATTCATATCCTGACAGCTTGCAGCTTGAGCATTAAATCCTTCTTCATGGTATAATTTTATTATGTCATGGAGAAGTTCGCATATAAAGATTGTCCTCTGTTTTGTATTAGTTTTATTGCCTTTTTTTACTAAGGCAGAAGATAAGAAATCCCCCTCTCAAACCAAAGACACTCCTATTAAAAGAGAAATAATGGTCATAACCCTCAATGGTGTTATTAATCCCGTTGCTTCTGAATACATCAATAAAGCTATCAAAAAAGCGGAGGAAAGAAAGGCAGAAGCTTTGATTATCGAACTCGACACACCAGGAGGTCTCGATACATCAATGCGCAGCATCGTTAAGGATATAAACACCAGTGATATCCCAGTCGTTGTTTTTGTATCTCCAAGCGGCGCAAGGGCAGCTTCTGCGGGAGTTTTTATCACAATGGCTGCCCATATTGCAGCGATGGCGCCAGGGACGAATATAGGCGCAGCCCATCCTGTTGCGATAGGCGAAAAGATGGATAAAGCAGTAGCTGAAAAAGCCGTAAATGATGCAGTTGCTTATATTAAATCTATAGCTGCGCAGCATGGAAGGAATGCAAAATGGGCAGAGGACGCCGTAAGAAAGAGTGTTTCCGCAACTGAGACAGAGGCATTAAAGAATAATGTAATCGACCTGTTAGCTGATAATACTAATGTGCTTGTAGCTAAAATAAACGGCAGGAAGGTAAAGCTTGCAAATGCTGAGAAGGTTATAAATACATCGGACTCATCTCTTATTAAAGAAGAAATGGGATTAAGACATAGGATACTGAACTTCATCAGCGACCCTAACGTTGCTTATTTACTCATGATTATAGGTTTCTACGGTTTGTTTTTTGAGCTGACTAATCCGGGTGCGATTTTCCCTGGGGTCATAGGAGGCATAAGTCTTATTCTTGCCTTTTATTCTTTTCAAACTCTTCCTGTGAATTATGCTGGAATCCTGCTCATTATCGTCGGGATCATCCTTTTCATTCTTGAGGTAAAGGTGATGTCATACGGCATGCTCACTATTGGCGGTATATTCTCGATGATTTTGGGTTCACTCATGCTTTATGATTCTCCTTTCCCATTTATGAGGCTTTCTTTGGCTGTCGTTATTCCAGCTGTATTGCTTACCGCATTTTTCTTTGTGATTACATTCAGGCTTGCATTTAAGGCTTACAAAAGCTGTCCTACAACCGGAATAGAGGGAATGATCGGAGCAGAGGGAACCGCCAAGACAGATATAACATCTGAAGGCGGCACAGTATTTGTGCGTGGTGAATTTTGGTCTGGCTATTCAGACAGTATAATTCATAAGGATGAAAAGATAGTTGTAGAACAAGTAAAGGGGCTGAAGGTAAAAGTTAAGAGAATTTCAGTTTCTTGAAAAAAATATTTGTCTTTCTTTACAATAAGCCAATTTTTATGAAGGCATTTGTCACAGGCTCCACCGGCTTTATAGGGAATCATTTAGTTGATTCTCTTTTAAAAAAAAGATTTGATGTTACTTGTCTCGTCAGGACATCTTCATCTTTAAGATACCTTGAGGGACTGAATGTAAAGCTTGTTTACGGGGATTGCTGTGAAGCCGAATCATTTTGGGAAGCAGTGAAAGATGCAGATTATGTCTTTCATATCGCTGGTCTTACAAAAGCAAAAAATAAGGGTGATTTTCATAATGCCAATGTAGTTGGCACGGCAAATCTGCTCAAAGCCGTTTTAAAGGCAGGATATAAAATCAAACGGTTTTTTTATTTAAGCAGTCTTGCCGCTACTGGGCCTAGTCTTACCGGCATTCCACTTAATGAAGATTGTGAACCAAAGCCGGTGTCAGCTTATGGCAGATCAAAATATGAAGGGGAACAGCTGGTTTATAGTTACAGGGACAAACTACCAGTAACTATTATAAGGCCGCCTGCTGTGTATGGGCCTAAGGATAAAGATATGCTGATGTTCTTCAAAATGGTTAAAAAGGGGGTGGTTCCATACTGGGGAAAATCTTTTTATTCTTTTATATACGTTGAGGACCTCGTTAATGGTATAATACAATCCTCTTTAAGCAGAGAGGCAGAAGGTCAGGTTTTTTTTATTTCAGACGGCTGCATATATTCATCAGATGATATTGTCAATGCCGTTTCGGAAGCGGTTCAGAGGAAGCCTTTAAAACTACCTATCCCTGATTTTGTAATGCCTTTTTTCGGTTCTCTCTCCGAGAGATTTAAAAATATTAATATTATCAATAGTGACAAGATAAAGGAGCTTATGTATAAAAATTGGACTTGCGATTCAAGAAAGATCGGCAGACTAATAAATTTCGCCCCTCGCGTAAGAATGCAAGAAGGCGCAAGGTGGACAGCGGATTGGTACAGGATTTATAAGTGGCTATAAATACAAATACAGATATTTTTGAGAAGTGCTCTAAATTTACTGCCGCAGATGAGGCTCAGAAAAAGGGTATTTACCCATTCTTCAGGATGATAGAGAGCGCTCAGAATCCTGAAGTTATCATGGGCGGCAAAAAGATGATTATGATCGGTTCAAATAATTATCTTGGGCTGACCAATCATCCAAAGGTCAAAGAAGCAGCTATAGAAGCCGTTAAAAAATACGGCACGGGCTGCGCTGGCTCAAGATTTCTGAACGGCACCCTCGATATTCATGTAAAACTCGAAGAGAAACTCTCCCGTTTTATGAGAAAAGAGGCTGCATTAGTCTTCTCAACAGGGTTTCAGGTAAATCTTGGGGTTATATCTGCGCTTGTCGGCAAAGATGATATAGTAATCATCGATAAATTGGATCATGCAAGCATTGTAGACGGCTGCAGGCTTGCATTTGGCGAAGTTAAAAGATATAAACATAATGATATGGCAGACCTTGAGAGGGCACTATCTGAAAACGGTGGCAGAGGCAAGCTCGTAGTCGTTGACGGTGTTTTCAGCATGGAAGGAGATATAGTCCATTTGCCTGAAGTCCTCAGATTGACTGAAAAATATGGCGCGAGGCTTATGATAGACGATGCTCACGGCATAGGGGTTTTGGGTAAAACAGGCAGGGGAACAGCAGAACACTTTGGGGTTGAGAGCAAGGTTGATTTACTTATGGGTACATACAGCAAATCTCTTGCCTCTATCGGCGGTTTTATTGCAGGAGAGAAGGATGTTGTTAACTATATCAAACACTTTGCAAGGTCTTTAATATTCAGCGCAAGCCCGCCTCCCGCCTCTGTTGCAGCTGTTAGCGCAGCGATTGATATAATAGAGAGCGAGCCTGAGAGAATAGAAAAATTGTGGGAAAATACCCACAAAATGTTAAAAGGATTCAAGGAACTTGGTTTTGATGTTGGGGTAAGCGAAACCCCTATAATACCTGTAATAGTAGGGGATGATGAGCTTGCTTTTAAGATGGTTATGATGCTGCAGCAGGAGGGTGTTTTTGCGAATGTTGCGGTTTCGCCGGCTGTCCCGCCTGGCAAGTCGCTGATACGGACAAGTTATATGGCAACCCATACCTCTGAACATCTTGAAATAGTCCTTGCTGCATTTAAGAAGGTTGGCAAATTAGTAGGGTTGATATAACCTTTCAGATTTTAACCTGCTCTCATTTATTAAGTTTTTTAAAGAAGACTAAAAGCCGTTCAAGCAGGCACAAAGGCATATGCCACCACTCAAAATCAGTATAAATATTGAAACTGCTGCCCCTTTTTTTTGTAATGCTTTTGCAGTTATGCAACGATTTATTCTGCTATGCATGAGGAATCAGTTCAGATAATTGAAATCAAGACGAAAAAAGACCTTAGTGATTTTATAAACCTACCTTTTTCAATATACTCTAAAAACAGCTTTTATTCTCCCCAGCTTTTAAGAGACCAGTTTATTCACTTTTCTCCAGCAAACCCTTTTTTCAAGCATTCAGAAGTAAAATTTTTTCTTGCTTTAAAAGGCAAAAAAACTGTAGGAAGGATTTGCTCGATTATGAATTACCGACACCTCGATTTTCATAAAGATAATGTGGGCTTTTTTGGTTTTTTTGAGTCAATAAACGATGATGAAGTTTCTTTTAAGCTGCTTGATTCCGCCTCTAATATGCTTAAAAAAAGAAATCTCAAAATCATCCGAGGCCCGATGAACTTCTCAACCAATGAAGATTCAGGTTTTTTAATACATGGATATGACAGCCCTCCCATGATAATGACCCCTTATAATCCCCCTTATTACAATGACCTTATGGAAGCCTACGGCATGAGAAAAGCAAAAGACCTGTATGCATTTATATTTAATATCAAGGAAGAATTGCCTGCAAAGGTTTACAGGATAGCAGCTATCGCAGAAAAAAGCGGTATTACTACAAGACCTCTCGACAAAAAAAATTTTATTTCCGATATGCTTGCTTTTAGAGAGGTGTATAACTCGGCATGGGAAAACAACTGGGGGTTTATTCCACTGTCTGAAGATGAGCTATTTTACTCTGCAAAAAGGCTTAAACAAATTATAGTTCCCGAATTCACGATTCTGGCATTTAATGGGGACAAACCCATAGGCTTTCTTGGAGCAATCCCTGATTATAATCTCGTTTTAAGGCATATGGGCGGTAAGTTTAATCCTTTTACTATAGCAAAGGCATTCTACTATACAAAAAAGATTGACAGCCTCAGGTTGCTCTTGTTGGGCGTCAAGAAGGAATTTAGAAACAAGGGAGTAGATGCTCTTATGTTTGTGGAAGGGGCAAAAAATCGCCAGAAACATAAATATCAGCAATACAAAAGAATTGAATTGTCATGGATTCTGGAAGATAATATCCCTGTTACAAGGCTGGCAGAAATTTTTGAGGCTGAGCTTTACAAAAGATATAGAATTTATGAAAAACCTCTATGATTCCCAAGTTCTCTACATTTAATTCAAAAAATGCATTTTGTTTCTAAAGATCAGGCATAGATATCCGAAAACCCTTTGTCCAGAAACACCTTAGACATGCAATGCCGCAATCCCGATAAAATGAAAGCGTCAGAGTGTCGAAGTGCTATTTGATACTATAAAATGTTTGAGAGTATTTATGCTTGTTAAACAAAATTTCAATCGCGGTTTCCATATTATTTTGGATAACAGTTGGCTGCTTGTTGTGCTGACTGTCTCTATAAAGGAGGTTTAATTTTATGCAGAATGTTTTTTTGCATAGCCGTTATGGAAATATTTTGGCTTTGAGTTTATAATTTATGTTCATCTCGAAAACAGTTGCAAAAATAAGCTGACATTCCTGCTCCCTGCTTACTGCCTGCAGGGACGAGCTTCGCAGGAATGGCATTGTGGAGCATTTTGTTGCAACGAAATTGGAGAAGACCCATAATTTAATACTAAAGTGTAGTGGATGTTGAATTTCACCTCCTTGAACAAAACTGCATATGCCCGTTTTCATATAGCGGTTTTTAAACGATAGTTATTATAATTACACTAAACATAAACCTTAACAAGATTACATTAAGGGAGATTTTATGCCAAAAAGGATGGACATAGAAAAAATATTACTGATTGGCTCTGGTCCTATAATTATAGGGCAGGCGTGTGAGTTTGACTATTCAGGCACCCAGGCATGCAAGGCTCTCCGTGAAGAGGGGTTTAAGATTATTCTTGTAAATTCAAACCCTGCAACAATTATGACAGACCCAGATACGGCTGATATAACATATATTGAGCCGCTGACAAAAGAGATCCTCGAGCTTATTATCAAGAAGGAAAGACCTCAAGCACTCCTTCCTACAATGGGTGGACAGACCGCTCTGAATCTTGCTGTTGCACTTTCTGAATCAGGCATGCTTGACAAATACAATGTAGAATTGATAGGAGCGCGACTTCCTGCCATAAGAAAGGCTGAAGACAGAGAGCTTTTTAAGCAGGCGATGATAAAAATTGGGCTTGAAGTTCCTCTTGGGCTTACTGTAACAACTCTTAAGGCGGGGCTCGATATCATTGGGGAGATAGGGTTTCCAGCGATCTTGAGGCCAGCTTTTACTCTTGGGGGGACTGGCGGAGGTATAGCATATAATATTGAAGAGTATAAAGAAATGCTTGATAGGGCGTTGAAATTGAGCCCTGTGAAGCAGGTGCTGATTGAACAATCCGTTTTGGGCTGGAAAGAGTACGAGTTGGAAGTCATGCGGGACATGATGGACAATGTCGTAATAATATGCTCAATTGAGAATTTTGACCCTATGGGCGTTCATACAGGAGATTCTATTACTGTAGCGCCTGCCCAGACTCTTACCGACAAGGAATATCAGAAGATGCGCGACGCTGCCATTTCTGTAATAAGGGAAATAGGAGTCGATACAGGCGGCTCTAATATTCAGTTTGCAGTTAATCCAAAGGACGGCAGAATGGTTGTAATCGAGATGAACCCGAGAGTCTCAAGAAGCTCTGCCCTCGCGAGCAAGGCTACCGGCTTTCCTATCGCAAAGATCGCAGCAAAGCTCGCGGTTGGCTATACCCTTGATGAGGTTAGAAATGACATAACGAGAGAAACACCCGCATCATTTGAGCCTGCTATTGATTATGTCGTTACTAAGATGCCTCGATTTACATTTGAAAAGTTTCCGGATGCAGATAGCACCCTCACAACACAGATGAAATCCGTAGGCGAAGCTATGTCAATAGGAAGGACATTTAAAGAATCTCTTCAGAAGGCTTTAAGAAGCCTCGAGGTTGGTTCATCAGGCTTTGAACATTTTGATGTAAATATTGAAAAAATTAAGGCAAAATTAATGACCCCAAATTCAGAGAGGATTTGGTATGTGGCTCAGGCAGTCCGTGAGGGAATTGGGATAGATGAGATACACTCATTAACATGGATTGACCCATGGTTTTTGAATAATATCAGGCAAATAGTTGAATTTGAGGATGAAATAAAAAAGACTGTTCATTTCGGTGATGAATCCATCGAAATATTGAAGAAAGCAAAAGAATTTGGCTTTTCAGATAAGATGATAGCAGAATTAACAGGCAAGACAGAAAAACAGATAAGGGATTTTAGAATGCAAGCTGGACTGATGCCTGTGTATAAGCTTGTAGACACTTGCGCTGCAGAATTCGAGGCATACACCCCTTATTTTTATTCAACTTATGAGAAACCATATTATAAAATCGGTGATGCCAAAAAAAGCTGTCTTGGAAACGAGGCAATACCAACTGAACGCAAAAAGATAATCATTTTAGGCTCAGGCCCAAACAGGATAGGGCAGGGGATAGAGTTTGATTATTGTTGTGTTCAAGCCGTCTTTGCATTAAGGGAAAAGGGTTATGAGACAATAATGATAAATTGCAACCCTGAAACAGTCAGCACTGATTATGACACCTCCGACAGGCTTTATTTCGAACCCCTCACCCTTGAAGATGTGCTGAATATAGTTGAACTTGAAAAGCCCGAGGGGATAATAGTCCAGTTCGGCGGTCAGACCCCATTAAAATTAGCTGTATCTCTTGAGAAAGAAGGCGTAAAAATATTCGGAACCTCTCCCGATTCGATTGATAGGGCGGAAGACAGAAAGAGATTCAAGGAACTGCTTACGAAGTTAAACCTCAAACAACCTGACAGCAATACTGCGGTATCCGTTGAAGATGCCATAAAAGCGGCAAACTCGATTGGATATCCTGTAGTCGTAAGGCCCTCGTATGTTTTAGGCGGCAGAGCTATGGAGATAGTCCATGATGAAGCCTCGCTGATAAATTATATGAAGAAAGCAGTTTCTGCATCTCCAGACCATCCGGTATTAATAGATAAGTATCTCCCAGATGCGATAGAGTTGGATGTAGATGCTATCTCAGATGGAATCGATGTAGTTATAGGAGGTGTAATGGAGCACATCGAGGAGGCTGGGATACACTCGGGGGACTCCGCTTGTTCCATGCCGCCTTATACCCTTTCATCTGTGATAGTAGATACTATTAAGGCGCAGACCAAATCACTCGCTAAAGAATTGAATGTTATTGGGCTGATGAATGTGCAGTTTGCTGTCAAGGGTGAGGATGTTTATGTCCTTGAGGTAAACCCAAGAGCGTCTCGGACCATTCCTTATGTGAGCAAGGCTATAGGCGTGCCTCTTATCAAACTTGCAGCCAAGATAATGACAGGCGATACTCTCAAAGGATTTGGGATGACTAAGGAGGTTCAGATATCGCATGTAGCGGTTAAGGAAGCCGTTTTCCCGTTTGATAAATTCATAGGCGTTGATGTAATTTTAGGGCCTGAGATGAAATCAACAGGAGAGGTAATGGGTATTGACGAGGATTTCGGGCTTGCGTATGCCAAGTCCCAGATGTCGAGCAATAACCGCATCCCTACTTCTGGAACAATCTTTATCAGCGTTAAGGATCGGGACAAGTCTCGGGTGCTCGAGATTGCAAGGAGGCTGAAAAGTTTAAACTTCAGACTTATTGCAACAAGAGGGACTGCCTATTATCTCACTGATAATGGGATTGCTGTTGAGATGATAAATAAGGTAGCTGAAGGGAGGCCGCATATACTTGATTTAATTAAAAACGGCAAGGTAGATTTTATTATTAATACACCCGGCGGTGTTCAGGCGCAGAAAGACTCTCTTTCTATAAGAAGAAGCGCCATTCAATACAGGGTTCCCTATACGACAACAATTTCTGGGGCAAGGGCTGTTTTGATGGCAGTCGAGACGCTCCTGAAAAAGGATTTAAGCGTTAAGTCTATACAAGAATATCATAATAGGAGGGACATCCGTGGAAAAGAAGCTGACATTAGACATTCTCAGCGTAACTGAGTCAGCCGCTATTGCTGCGGCGAGGCTCATGGGCAAAGGAGACCGAAAGGATGCTGACAGGGCAGCGGTGAATGCCATGAGGACCGCCCTGAATGATATCCCGATTTATGGGAGGGTTGTCATAGGAGAGGGAGAGAGGGATGAAGCGCCTATGCTTTATATTGGAGAAGAAGTTGGCTGCGGGGGTGATTTTGAGGTTGATATAGCTGTAGACCCCCTTGAAGGCACAAATTTATGCGCTACAGGCTCTCCAAATGCGCTTGCAGTTATGGCTGCGGCTGAGAGAGATGGACTGCTGTACTGCCCTGACACATATATGGAAAAACTTGTTGTCAGACCATCAGCAAAGGGTATGGTTGATATCAGAGCATCTGTCCATGAAAATCTTAACAATATAGCAAAGGCTTTAGACAGGGATGTGGACGACCTTGTCGTTGTTATTTTGGATAGGACCAGACATGAAAAACTGATAAGGGATGTCAGGGCGGCAGGCGCGAGGATTAAAATAATCAGCGACGGCGATATAACCCCGGCTATTGCAGCAATAGTAGAAGGAACAGGCATTCACGCCTTGATGGGAATCGGGGGCGCCCCAGAAGGCGTTCTATCTGCCGCTGCGGTTAAATGTCTTGGCGGCGAGATGCAGGCAAGGATGAGATGGAGAAACGAGGATGAAAAGAAAAGGGCAAAAGAGATGGGAATGGACTTGAGCGAAGATAAAGTCTATACGACAGATGACCTTGCCCCCGGCAATAACATAATCTTTGTCGCTACAGGTGTCACAAAAGGGGATATTTTAAACGGCGTCAGTTTCTTTGGCGGAGGCGCAAGAACCCACTCCCTTATTTTGTCCTCAAAAACAAAGCAGATAAGGTTTGTTGACACAGTCCATGTATTGGATAGAGTCGCAAAGATAACATTGAGATAATATGTTTATTATTAACTCTAAAACTGCAATTGCTTTTTTTGTTTGGCAGGCATAAATACTCTCAAACATTTTATAGTGTCAAAATGTCAAATGAGACTTTGGCACTTTCATTGTGGAGCATTTTGTTGCAACGAAATTGGAGAAGACCCTATAAATATAAGCAAAAAAGCTTCAACAAAGCTTTACAGATAAAGGAATAACATCTCTGAGCAAAGTCTCATTAAGTCTAATAAAACAATTCTGGGTTAAAACAGATGACAGCTCAATAATCTCCCTTGGAAAGGCTTCATCTCGGGTGATTTGCTTTTGCAAATATCAATCTTTTGAGAGCACCTTGAATAAAAAGAGCAGCCTGAGTGGACAGAGAACAGGCTTTGAATTTCATTAAAAGATGCATGAGAGAGCGATACGCCAGACTCTCGTTTGCCTTCCTTTTTCATTTGCAGTAGTTTTGGCGCTGATGCAATTAGAAGTTTTGTATAGGGGTGCATGGGGTTTGAGAATATATCCTCTGATTTCGCTATTTCCACGAATTTTCCAAGATACATTACTGCCACATCGTCACTCAAAAAACGGACAACCTTCAGGTCATGACTGATGAATATGAAGGAGATAGCATACTCTCCTCTGATTTTGTGGAAAAGGTTAAGTATCTGAGCCTGTATGGAGACATCAAGCGCCGAAAGCGGCTCATCGGCAATCAGCAGCTCGGGAGAAACAGCTATCGCCCTTGCAATACATATCCTCTGCCTTTGTCCTCCGCTGAATTCATGGGGATATTTATACATCGAATCCGCCCCTATCCCAACCCGTTCGAGCAGCTCGGCAACGGCATTTTGCGATGAGCCATTTTTTGAGATCCCGTGTATTTTAAAAGGCTCACTAAGGATATCTATAATCCTCATTCTGGGATTTAGGGATGCATATGGGTCCTGAAAAATCATCTGAACTGATTTTCTAAACCCTCTAAGACTTTTCCCTTTATAAGCTAAAATATCAAATTCTTTGAAATAAATCCTGCCTCCTGTGGGCTCAGTGAGCCTTAAGATGAGATTTGCAACGGTTGACTTCCCTGAGCCGCTTTCGCCAACAATTGCGAATACACTATTAGGCCTTACCTCAAAAGAAATGCCATCAACAGCCTTGATATAGTTTTTTATCTTCCCAAAACTTCTTGCATAAGGGAAATATTTCTTTAATGCCTCAACCCTGAGTAGTTTTAGTTCTGCCATTTCACGCACCTTATATAGTGATGGCTTGATGCCTCTTTTAATTCAGGTTCGTCTCTAAGGCACCTTTCATCTCTCTTGCTGCAGCGTTCAGAAAATTTGCAGCCCTCTGGGAGATACCCTGGATTGGGGACAAAGCCTGGTATGGGTTTAATCAAATCGCCTTTTTCTCCAGGCAGGGAAGCCAAGAGCCCTTGAGTATATGGATGAAGCGGGTTATAAAAAAGTTCATTTACATCAGCAAGCTCGATTATCCTGCCAGCATACATTATCGCAACTCTATCAGCCTGCTCAGATATTATACTCAAGTCATGTGTTATAAATATAATTGCCATCTTTCTCGCTATCTTTAAATGCTGAAGCAATTCGAGTATCTGAGCCTGAATTGTTACATCAAGCGCAGTAGTAGGCTCATCAGCTATTAGGAGTGAAGGGTTGCAGGAGATTGCCATTGCTATCATAACCCTTTGTCTCATGCCGCCAGACAGTTGATGGGGGTAGTCGTTGATTCTCAACTCTGGGGAGGGAATGCCAACCGCTTTAAGCAATTCAACCGACTTGGCAAGAGAGTCGCTTTTTGATAGATCTGTGTGAGACAGAATGGCTTCTTTTAGTTGATATCCGATTTTAAGAACTGGATTAAGAGATGTCATCGGCTCCTGAAAGATCATCGAGATATCCTTCCCCCTCAAGCGGCGCATTTCATCCTCGGAAAGCTTCAAGATGTTCTTTCTATCATATAGAATCTCACCCCGCGAGATGATATTTTGAGGAAGAATTCTCAAGATTGAGAGGGCGGTCAGGGTTTTACCAGACCCGCTTTCGCCAACAAGTCCGAATACCTCTCCATGTTTTATATCAAAGGAGACCTTTGAAACTAAAGGTAAATCCATTTCATCCGTGTTCAGCAAAACGGAAAGGTTTTGGACATCAAGGAGTGCAGAGTTCATTTTATCTTTGTCCAATGCAGTATCCCATGAGTTGAGAGCTTAACCGCCTATCTTTGATAAAGACTTGAGGGATTCTAAAAGGCTTTCTTTATTGATAGTATGCCCCAAAGGCTTTATTTCGGCGGATAACCTTAAAAGCCGTTGGATTTCATCGTCCCCGGCTCCAGCTCTCAATGCCGCTCTGAGGTCAATCTCAGTCTCATAGAAAAGACAGGGTCTGATTTTCCCTTCAGCTGTAAGCCTAAGTCGGTTGCAAGAGCTGCAAAAGTGGTTAGAAATCGGACTGATAAAACCTATCAAGCCTTTTGCATTATCATATCTATAATAGATAGCAGGTCCTGATTTTTTTATCTTAACCTGCCTTAAAGGGGCTAATTTTGAACACCTTTCCTTTATATCATCTGATGAAATATACCTGTAGGGCGTCCAAAAATCCTTAGGGCCTATAGGCATGAACTCAATAAACCTTATATGGTAAGCACTCGTCATTGAAAGGCGGGCAAAATTCTCGATCTCATCGTCATTAAAGCCTTTAACAGGTACCATATTTATCTTGATTGGAAACAGTCCGAGTTTTTCAGTCATATCGATACCTTTCAATATCCTGTTTATATCACCACCTCTTGTTATCGATCTATATCTTTGGGGGTCGAGTGAATCGAGGCTTATATTGACTCTATTTAAGCCAACCTCCGCGAGTTTTTCGATATGGCGCCCAAGAAGCTGACCGTTTGTAGTCAGGCTTATCTCTTGTATGCCCGGTATTTTTTGGAGAGAAGAAATCAGATAGGCAAGATTTCTTCTTATCAGCGGCTCTCCCCCAGTAATTCTAATTTTACTAACGCCTAAATCCGCAGCGACACTTACGATTCTTACAATCTCTTCATAACTGAGTATATCGCTATGCCTTATAGGCTTGATACCGTCAGATGGCATACAGTAAATACATCTGAGGTTGCACCGATCAGTAACTGAGATGCGCATATAGTCAATAGTGCGCTGATGTTTATCTTTCATAAAAATAATGG
>JBBIIV010000044.1:0-13794 GCA_037446295.1 Nitrospirota bacterium | reverse complement strand
GCAATATAGGCAAAGTAATAAGCGGATGTGAAAAAGAAGGTTAAGGGGGAAGTGCACCTTCATACAGTAAAAATACCGGATAAAAACGCATTGATTAATGTCAGTGGAGATTTTACAGGGCAATTAGATAAGACATAAGACAAAATCTGTCAAAAACCTTGAAATTGCCTTAGAAATAGTTTTGAAGAATTTCTATATCGGGATTCGGGTAAGACCCCATAACTTGAGATTTTTATAAAAGACTGTTAGTATATTCAGTCAAACTTTTACAGGTTGTTTAACTTTATATTGTTCATGAATATAGGAGGTGCAAAATGTCTTTTATCAGTTTAATTAGCGATGTGTATGCAATGGGTCCCAGTCAAGGTGAACAGGCGGGCGGAATTCAAAACTTCTTGATAAGTATCCTCCCTCTTGTTTTGATATTTGTAATATTCTACCTGCTACTTATAAGACCTCAACAGAAGAGAGCAAAGGAACACAAGCAGATGATTGACAATCTCAAAAAGGGCGACAAGGTAATCACGACCGGCGGCGTTTATGGCGTCATTGATGCTGTCGGCATCGAGACCCTGACTGTAAAAATCGGCGAAAATATGAAGATTAAAATAGGTAAAGGTCATATTATTTCCTTAAGAAGCGCCTCAGAAGAAGATTAAAAGGGGAGATGTTAGGTTAAATGAAAAAAGGCTTGCTATGGCGCATAATTCTTATTGCATTTACTTTTCTATTATCTGCCATATTCTTTCTGCCTAATACCCCTTTATTTGAGAGCATGCCCGCATGGTGGAAAGAAAATCTTCCTGATAAGGGCATCGTTTTAGGGCTTGATCTTCAAGGAGGCTTGCACCTTGTATTTGAAGTCGATGAGGAAAAGGCTGTCGATATAGCGACTGAAAGGCTTGCTGCAAACCTTGTCGGTGTGTTTGAAAAAAAGGGTATAAAAGCTGATGTCAAAAGAGACGGATTACTTATTTCAATAAAACCTGTTTCTCCTGATATCAGAAAAATAGTTGAAGAAACATATCCAAACCTGTCTCTTATGGAGAGCGCTGACCAGCTGAAATACAGGTTTTCTGCAAAAGAAATTGAAAGTATTAAAAAGGCTGCATCGGATCAGGTGCTCGAGACCATCAGAAACAGGATAGACCAGTTTGGAGTTGCAGAGCCCACCATCCACAGGCAGGCTGATAATGAGATAGTTATCCAATTGCCCGGCGTTAAAGACCCTAAAAGGGCAGTCGATGTCATAGGGAAAACAGCCATTCTTGAGTTCAAACTCGTAAATGATGAATCACCTCTTGCGGCCGAACTTCCTCCATATGTTCTTCCGGGTGAAGAGAGAACATTGATTGAAAGATTTAAAAACAAGCTTGGAGAAGAAAACGAGATTTTTTTCCAGAGGGTTGTAAACAAAGAGACAGGCATGATCACCAAGATGCCAATTCTTCTAAAAAAGAAGACCTTGCTGACAGGTGACACTCTTAGTGAGGCAAGGGTAAACATAGACCAGAGATTCAATGAGCCTTATGTTTCATTGGTTTTCAATCCTGTTGGCGCCAAACTATTTGAGGACATTACAGCTCATAACATCAAAAAAAGACTCGCTATAATTCTTGACGGCAATATATATTCCGCTCCTGTTATTCAGGAAAAGATAAGCGGAGGAAACGCCCAGATTACAGGAAATTTCACCCTTGATGAGGCAAAGGACCTCGCAATAGTCTTAAGAGCAGGCTCTCTCCCCGCTCCTGTGAAGATGCTTCAAAATGTCACTGTTGGCCCTTCTTTGGGTAAAGATTCGATAGATGCCGGCAGGCTTGCAGGGATTATAGGCGCTCTCCTTGTTATAGGTTTCATGATTATATACTATAAAGTTTCTGGCATCATAGCCGATTTTGCGCTAATTCTTAATATACTTCTTCTGTTGGGCGCTATGGCTTCTCTTAACGCAACCCTAACCCTGCCCGGCATTGCCGGGATTATTCTCGCCATCGGCATAGCTGTTGACTCTAATGTCCTCATGTTTGAGAGGATGAGAGAGGAGATAAGATCCGGCAAAACTCCAAAGGCTGCTATTGAAAGCGGTTATAAAAAAGCCTTTTGGACAATTTTCGATTCTCATGTAACAACACTCATAACCGCTCTCGTTTTGTTTCAGTTTGGAACTGGTCCCATCAAAGGTTTTGCAGTTACATTGTCTCTAGGCATAACCATAAACCTATTCACCGCGCTTATTGGAACTAAAACTGTTTTCGACATAATTTATTCAAGAAGGGAAATCAAGAGATTGAGCATATGATTGAGATACTAAAAAATACAAAGATTGACTTTATGGGCATGAGGAAATATACCTTTATCTTTTCCATTTTGCTCGTCATTCTGGGTTTATTTGCTGCTGTTCAGATTTTTTTAGGAAATGCCAATATGGGGGTTGATTTTGCGGGCGGAACCGCTATACAGGTCAAATTTTCGGGGCATGTTCCGCTTCATGAGATAAGGAAAGCGCTCGATGACGGTAAGGTCAAAGATTTCGACCTTCAAGATTTACCTACAGAGAATAAGGTTTTAATCAGAATTAAAAAGCAGGAGGAAAAGCTCGGTGGATTTTCAGAAAGGATAATAGAGGTGATTTCCGCAAAGTTCTCTGAAAAGAGACCGGTTATTGACTCGGTTACAGAAATAGGTCCTAAGGTCGGCGAAAAACTGAAGAAGGATGCACTTTTTGCGATTGCTATGTCTATAGTAGGGCTTTTGATATATGTCGCATGGAGGTTTCAGTTTAAATTCGGCATAGGCGCCACATTAGCCACCTTCCATGATGTGATGGCAGTCGTGGGGATATTTTATCTTTTGAACAAAGAGGTTAATCTTATCTTTATCAGCGCCTTGCTTACGATAGCTGGATATTCTCTTACGGATACGGTTGTCGTCTTCGATAGGATAAGAGAAAATATCAAGAAATTGGTGAAAGATCCCGTTCAGTCCATAATAAATAAGAGTATCAATGAAGTGCTTTCGAGAACCGTTGTTGTATCCTTTACCACATTTCTTGCCGCATTGGCGCTTTTTATTTTTGGCGGCGAGGTGATTCACGATTTTGCACTAGCCATCCTCATAGGAGTTAGTGTTGGCACTTACTCTTCGATATTTATTGCAAGTCCGATAGTTATGCTTTTGAGCAAAAAGAAACAAACTATTATGCGCAAGAAATAAACAGCCGTATCTTCAAAAAGGATTGCTCTAATGGGATTTAACGGCTTAAATTGCAGGTGGTATGTAAGAAAGACAAACCCAGAATATATTGAATATATTTCAAAAATTGCCTCCGTGTCTCCTGCGTCTGCCCAAATCCTCATAAACAGAGGACTTAAAACCCCCAGCCAGATCGAACTTTTTTTAAATCCAGATGTTAATAAGCTTTCAGACCCTTTTGAACTGTCAGGAATGAAAAAAGTTGTTAATAGAATCATGAAAGCCAAAAAAGACTATGAGAAAATTTTGATATGCGGCGATTACGATGCGGACGGTTTGACTGCCGTCTCGATATTGCTCGAAGGGTTAAGGAAGCTCTCAATAGATGTAGATTATTTTATTCCTGACAGGTTTATAGACGGCTATGGATTCGGCAGTTCAGGAGTTGATATGGCTGCTTCAATCGGGGCAGGTTTGATAATCACTGTAGATTGCGGCATTTCTTCATTCGATGCCGTTATGAAGGCTAATAAACTCGGAATCGATGTAATTATCACCGATCATCATGAACCCTCAAAAATGCCTCACGAAGAAGCTCTAATGCTGCCTACAGCTTTCGCTATAGTGAATCCTAAAATTCTTCCATGTTCGCATCAGCAGTCGTTTTTGTCAGGGGCAGGGGTTGCATTTAAGGTCGTTCACGCGTTATACGGTAACGCTGATGATGTGTTGAAATTTCTGGATCTCGCAGCTATTGGAACTGCTGCAGATATAGTCCCGCTGCTTGGTGATAACAGGATTTTTGTGAAAAATGGAATCAGTTTGATTCAATCTGGTGAAAGGGTAGGCATCAGGGCGCTTAAGTCTGCTGCCGGCATAAGGCAGGATTTTTTCAAGCCCTCGTTTCTTGGTTTTATTTTGATTCCTAGACTTAATGCGGCTGGCAGAATGGCAAATGCTCGAAATGTAGTTAAGCTTTTAACGACCAAATCGGAGGCAGAGGCTGAAGAACTAGCTCTCTGGCTGAATGAGCTGAATTCTCAAAGGCAGAAGATTGAAGAAATCGTTTATAATGAGGCTCTACGTCTTATAGATAAAATGGATCCAGTGGAGGGGGCAGTAGTTGTCGCATCCGAAGATTGGCATGAGGGAGTAATCGGAATAGTGGCATCAAGGCTCGCAGAGGAATATTACCGCCCGGCGTTTGTTTGTTCTATTAAAAACGGCGTTCTCAAGGGCTCTGCGCGGAGCATCCCACCTTTTGATATCTACGGCGGTCTTACAGCATGCAGGGATTTGCTGAGGGGGTTTGGAGGGCATAAGCAGGCGGCTGGCATTAGTCTTGATGCGGATCGATTATCCGATTTCACTCGCAGAATATCTGAAGTCGTCTTAACCAATTTGACAGAAGAAGACCTTATTCCATGCCTTAACATTGATGTTTCTATAAAGATTGCGGATATAAATACTGAGCTTATTAATGAACTCTCAAGGCTCGAGCCCTTCGGGACGGGCAATGAAGAACCACTGTTTGGGGCTAAAGGGCTACAACCGCTTAATTCCAGAATCGTGGGTAATAATCACCTCAAGATGTATCTGAAGCAGAACGGGAGGGGCATTGACAGCATCGGTTTTGATTTTGGAGGATATCTTGAGATTGTTGGAGCAAATCCATTGATCGATGCAGTCTTCCATCCTACAATCAATGAGTGGGAGGGAAGCAAGTATTTACAATTAAATCTAAAAGCGATAAGGCCGGCTAAAAATGAGAATAACGATTAACGATTTTATTAAAAAGAAGCGGGAAAAAAAGAAATTCGCTATGCTTACGGCATATGATTATCCTTTTGCAAAGATGGTTGACGAGGCTGGGATTGAAGCCATCTTGGTGGGAGATTCGGTTGCGATGGTAGTGCAGGGTCTTGAAAATACCCTCCCGGTAACAATGAATGAGATGATATACCATACAAGAATGGTTGTGCGGGCGGCAAACAGGGCGATGGTGATAGGCGATATGCCATATATGTCATACCAGACAGGGATTTCCGATGCCATAAGGAATGCCGGCAGATTTATAAAGGAAGGTGGCGCACATGGGATCAAACTCGAGGGCGGCAGGGAGGTTGAAGATATAGTAAGAGCGCTTACCAAGTCAGAGATTCCAGTTTTGGCGCATATAGGACTTACCCCGCAGGCAATCCACAGAATGGGTGGATACAAGGTGCAGGGAAAAACCGGACAGGCGGCGCAGAGGCTATCTGAAGATGCGAAAATACTTCAGGAAGCAGGGGCGTTTGCGATTATTTTAGAGGCTATACCGTCAGAACTTGCTGCCCGCATTACTGATGAGTTGATGATACCCACTATAGGCATAGGCGCTGGACCATCATGCGATGGTCAAATCTTGGTACTGCATGATGTCTTGGGATTATTTGAGAGGTTTCTTCCTAAATTTGCAAAAAGATATGCAAATCTGAAACAAGAGGCTTTAGAGTCGTTAAAGCTGTATAAAGAAGAGGTTGAAAAAGAAATATTCCCTGGCAAAGAGCACTCTTTTAAAATATGATTCCCCACGGCTTGCCGCAAAGTATGTTTGATGTCATCAAGGGGGGCATTAAGGTTTCAGGTGGCAGGCTTTAAGTGGGTTAATTTTTAATGTGTTTCAATGAGCAAGCTTGCACCTGTTTTCCTTGATGGCTATTTTTAAATTAGTTCATCCCAAAACAGTTGCAGAAATGACATTGTGGAGCATTTTGTTGCAACGAAATTGGAAAAAACCCTTTAAATTAAATAATAAAACCGTTTTCCCGCCACCCCACCTTGCTGATGCTGATGGACTCCTTGCAGTGGGGGGCGACCTTAGCAGTGAGCGTCTGCTGGAGGCATATTCAAAGGGCATATTTCCATGGTATATAGAATCTTCCCCTATTCTTTGGTGGTCCCCAGACCCAAGGCTTGTTTTATTCCCTGATGAGTTGAAAGTTTTACGCAGTCTTAAGCAGTCAATCAAAAAAGGGCTTTTCAAAATAACTACTGACAACGCCTTTGAGGATGTTATTAAAAACTGCGCCAATATTGAAAGAAAAGGCTCTTATGATACATGGCTCACTAAGGACATGATAACCGCATACACCGCTTTACATCATCTTGGCTATGCCCATTCAATTGAGAGCTGGCAAGAGGGTGAGTTGGTAGGCGGGCTTTATGGGATGGCAATGGGGGCAGTTTTTTTCGGCGAGTCGATGTTTGCTAAAAAAAAAGACGCATCGAAAGTTGCGTTTGTCTGGACGGTCAATCAGCTCAAGAGATGGGGGTTTGAAATTATTGATTGTCAAGTCGCAACAAGACACCTTTTTACCTTTGGCGCCAGGTTAATCCCTCGCGCCGAATTCCTCGAGATATTGACAAAGGCATTATCTAAAAAGACCTCCCCGTGGGGGCAGGATTCCAGTTTTTAAAAAAGAGGTTATACCCTTTCGCTATCACCTCAATCCCATGATTTCCCTGACAGTCATAAGTGTTTCTTCGGCTCTTTTTTTAGCTTTTTTCGAGCCGGCATAAGCTATCTCATTTAATTCGTCAGGCATGTTGATTAGTTCTCCCCGCCTTTTCCAGATAGGTTCAAGGTATGCAAAAATATTTTTAATGAGTATTTTCTTGCAGTCGAGGCATCCTATTCCTGCAGTCCGACAGCCTATGACTATTTCCTCAAGTTCTTGTTGTGTAGAAAATATTTTATGCAGATGATAAACTGGCGACAACTCAGGTTCTCCCCTGTCTGTGCGTCTCTTTCGTGCGGGATCGGTCGTCATGGTCTTAATCTTTTGTTCAACCGTCTCTGGAGCATCGCTAAGATAAATGGCGTTATCATAGCTTTTAGACATTTTTCTTCCATCAACGCCAGGAACTTTGGGGAATTCAGTCAGCAAAGCCTCTGGTTCAGGGAAGAAGTCCCTGTTGTATGTGTGATTAAATCTGCGGGCAATCTCTCTCGATATCTCAAGATGCGGGACTTGATCTATCCCTACGGGGACATATTTAGCCCTGTAAATTATTATGTCAGCAGTCTGAAGAAGCGGGTAGCCCAAAAAACCGTAGGTCGCTAAATCCCTTCCACTCAATTCTTCCTGCTTTTCCTTATAAGTCGGGACTCTCTCGAGCCAACTCAGTGGAGTGAGCATGGATAAAAGCAGATGCAGTTCTGCATGCTGCGGCACCATTGATTGTATGAAAATAGTTGATTTATCTGGGTCAAGTCCAGCGGCAATAAAGTTTGTAAGAAGGTCTTTTGAGCTTTCTTTTATGTATTCAGGCGCTGCATAGCTAGTCGTGAGGGCATGCCAGTCGGCAAGAAAATAAAAACAATTGTAATCTTCCTGCAGTCTGACCCAGTTTTTTAGCGCCCCCACAAGGTTCCCAAGATGCATTTTCCCGCTTGGCTGCATCCCACTTAAAACTATCTCTTTCACGATGTTTGTCTCCAGGATATATTTACGGGGTCAAGTCTTTAAATTTGACATTTTCAGTTTTGCGTAGACTCATATATTGAAGGACAAAAATATGTCAAATTTAAAGGCTTGGCCCCTAATCTTCTATTACTAAAGCATTCTAATAATGCTAATCAGAAAGCGGGCTACAGGCAGTATTATATAGCTTGATACCCCAGTTGCAACCAAAATAATCACTATAAAAAAGCCATAAGGCTCTATCTTGCTTAGAGTTACAGCGTGACGGTATGGGAGCAACCCCATCAGCACCCGTCCGCCATCAAGAGGTGGAATTGGGAGCATATTGAATGTGGCAAGAATGACATTTATTGTAACGCTTGCACTAAATATCAAGGCGAGAGGCTTAAAGACGTCTCCAATAAAGCCAGAGTCTTCAACGCCGGCTAAAGGAAGCAACGTATATTTAAGAATTATAAAGCTTGCAGTTGCAAGCAGAAGGTTCGCAACAGGACCTGCAGCGGCAGAAATAGCCATATCCTTTTTAGGATTTCTGAAGTTGCCTGGGTTAATGGGGACGGGTTTGGCATAGCCCAGCACAAACTGACCGTTTGTAAATATGTATAAGAGTATCGGCATCAATATTGTTCCAAAAATGTCAATATGGGGTATTGGGTTTAGAGTCAGCCTGCCCATCATCTTTGCGGTGGGATCGCCAAGCCTGTATGCAACAAAACCATGAGCAACTTCATGCAGGACTACAGCAAAAATTATAGGGAGGGCGGCTATCAGTACCCGTTGAACGATGTTCTCAAATTCCATTGGTTTTATCTTATCTGAGCAAGAACTTCATCAGGATTTACTGCATCCCCAATCGTTACAAATATTTCGGTTACTATACCGTCGATCGTAGAGTGTATCTCGTTTTCCATCTTCATAGCCTCAATAACCATAATAGGCATGCCTGCTTTAATGTTATCTCCTTTTTTGACCAGAATTTTTACAATCCTGCCGGGCATACCTGTCGTTATATCACCAACCTCAGTTGCTATCGGCCTTGTGGAACGCTTGGTTGCTTTGGCATCAACCTTTCCAAATTCGCTCGGCAGAACCTCGGCAAGCGGTTCAACTAAAACCTCAACCATATGATCATCAACATAAAGAAAATATGGCCTTTTTGCCTCTGTTTTGTGCCCTGCGCCTGCAACCTTGACATTATAAGATTCGCCATGAACACTGATTATAAATTCAGAAGGTGCCAAATGAGGAGTCGGTTCAATAATCACCCGTTCCACCGCCTTTTCAGCTTTCTCGTCAAGTAAGGCTTGCTGTGGAGTAATCCCCTTTTCCTTCTGTTCAAGATAATTCAGGAATATCTGAGGAAAAAGGACATAAGACAGCAAATCCTCTTCAGATTCTGCCTTGTCTTCAAGCTCTGTCCTTGCCTGCTCCAATTCAGGAGGCAGGATATCTCCGGGCCTTCCATTTATGGGGGGCTCGTCTCCAAGAATCTTTTTTCTTATGTCCATATTGAGAGGCGCTGGGGTTTTTCCATAAAGACCCTTCATATAATTTTTTGTCTCGCTTGTTATAATTTTATACCTCTCGCCTGTTAAGACATTCAGGGCAGCCTGGGTGCATATTATCTGGCTTAAAGGGGTTATGAGGGGTGGATATCCAAAGTCTTCCCTCACCTTCGGCACTTCTATAAGTACCTCTTCCATTTTATCAAGGGCATCCTGTTCTTTTAATTGGCTTGCAAGATTTGAGAGCATCCCCCCAGGAATTTGATATATCAATACGTTCGGATCCATTGAAGTATATTCACTTTCGAATGCCTTATATTTTTTTCTGACGCTTTTAAAATAATTGGCTATTTCCCCAACAAGCCTAAAGTCAAAACGAGGGTCATAAGGTGTGTCTCTCAAAATATTGCACAATACTTCGAGGGCAGGCTGACTTGTGCCTGAAGCCATTGAGGATATCGATGCGTCAAGGATATCCACTCCAGCTTCTATTGCCTTTAAATAGGTCGCTATTCCCATACCGCTTGTATCATGCGTATTTAAATGTAATGGAACGGAAATTTTTTCTTTCAAACGAGTTATTAAGTCATGTGCATCAAGGGGAGAAAGAAGACCCGCCATATCTTTTATGCATATAGTATCAGCGCCCATATCTTCTATACGAGTAGCTAACTCGACAAAGAAGTCATTAGTGTAAATTGGACCGCGTGTATAGCAAAAAGCAACCTCTGCCTTCCCGCCGTATTTAAGCGTTGCTTTTACTGCAGTTTTGAGATTGCGCAGGTCGTTTAAGGCATCAAATATTCTGGCTATATTAATCCCATTTTCGATAGACTTGGCTATAAATCTTTCTACGACATCATCTGCATAATGCCTGTAGCCAACTAAGTTTTGACCTCTCAAAAGCATTTGAAGCGGCGTTTTCTTAACCAGTTTTTTAATTTCTCTGAGCCTTTGCCACGGATCTTCCCTGAGAAACCTGAGACATGTGTCAAATGTAGCACCACCCCATACCTCTAATGACCAGAACCCTACTGAGTCCATCTTTTCAGCTATCGGGAGTAAATCATTAAGCCTCATCCTTGCCGCAAGAAGGCTTTGATGAGCATCTCTGAAGGTGGTATCCATTATTTTTACTTGCTTAAGGTTCATGCGTTTCTCCTTAACAATAATGTTTCATATTCACTAAATTTTGTGATGGGCTACAATTGCAGCAGCGAGGACTGACGCATATATCAAGGGGTCTGTTTCCCTCTTATATGTTAAGTAGGGAAGTCTTTCCTCTATATATTTAGTGCTGAAATGCCCGGATTTAAATACCTCATCTTCCATAATCCTTTTATAAAATGGTATAGTAGTCTTAACTCCCCTAATTACATACTCGCTAAGACATCGGTGCATCCTTCTTACTGCCTCATCCCATGTGCGCCCCCTAACGATTAATTTTGCCATCAAAGAGTCATAGAATGGCGGTATAGTATATCCTTTGTAAACATGCCCGTCTATCCTGACGCCGTAACCGCCTGGAGAGTAGTAAGAGGTAATTTTACCAGGGTCAGGCATAAAGTTATTAAGAGGGTCTTCAGCGGTTATTCTGCACTGTATTGCATAACCTTTCAACGATATATCCTCTTGCCTGAAAGGCAAAGGCTCGCCAGCAGCAATTTTGATCATTGTTTGAACAAGATCTATCTCAGACACTTCTTCAGTTATTGTATGCTCCACCTGAATTCTCGTATTCATCTCGAGGAAATAGAATTTTCTGTTTTTATCAACAATAAACTCTACGGTGCCGACATTATCATAATCAACGGATTTAGCTGCCAGTATAGCTGCTTGTCCCATTTTGTGCCTTAACTCCTCATCAAGCAGCAAAGATGGAGCAATCTCAATAAGCTTCTGGTGCCTCCTTTGTATTGAACAATCTCTCTCTCCCAGATGCACGATATTGCTGTATTTGTCAGCCACCACCTGAAATTCTATATGATGAGGTTCGTCTATATATTTTTCAATAAATATACTGTCATTGCCGAACGCCTTCTTTGCCTCTGATTGCGACAACGGCATCTGTCTTGATACATCATTATCGTTTTGGCATATCCTCAGGCCCCTGCCACCACCTCCTGCTGAAGCTTTCAGCATCACAGGATAACCTATTTCGTTGCTTATACGAATGGCAGATTCCATATCGGTTACTGCATCAGAGCCTGGAATAATAGGAACACCGCTTGAGTTCATTCTTTTTCTTGCTTCAATTTTAAGCCCCATCGCGGCGATTGCTTCAGGATGCGGACCTATAAAAGTAATCCCAGCATTTTTGCAAGCCAGTGCAAAATTGGCATTTTCAGAGAGGAAACCATACCCAGGATGTATGGCATCAGCTTTAATCTGCCGAGCAAGATCTATAATGCCGTATATATTTAGATAAGCCCTAAGCTGACCAGGTCTGACAAGATAACTCTCATCTGCCCTTTTAACATATCTGGAGGTTGCATCTGCCTGTGAGTATATAGCTGCTGTCCTGATTTTAAGCTCTCTACATGCTCTGATTATCCTAAGGGCGATCTCCCCCCTATTTGCTATCAAGACTTTTCTAAACATTGTGTCACTTCCTAATGAGGGATTTTTTATAAAAACAAATCTGATTAGCGAGTAGCGAAATATTATGCCAAAAAAAGTGAAAAAAGTAAATATCAATTTCCCGAGGTTTAAAGTTAAAATGTGTTTATTATAGTCAGGAAGCTCAGCAAATTATTTTTGATAAATTGACAATTGTAAACCATAAATGATAGATTAGTTTACATGAAAAGGGTTGTTGTTACTGGTATTGGAGCGGTTACGCCTCTCGGAAATGATTTCAATGCCTCATGGACGTCAATTAAAAGCGGTGGTTCAGGAATTAACTCTATAACAAGATTCAATCCTGATTATATGCCGTGGAAAATGGCAGGTGAGGTTAAATCATTTAATCCCGCGCCTTATCTGACTCAAAAAGAAATCAAAACCACCGACCTGTTTGTTCAGTATGCTGTAGCAGCTGGATTAATGGCTGTTCAAGACGCTTGTTTTTTACCAGATATTGCAGACATTGCTAATGATTACAACGCTCCTGGAGTAATTATAGGCTCAAGCAGAGGCGGGATCGAGAGCATCGAGAGAGGATTTAGTAGGCTATTTGTAGCAAAGTCAAATAGTGGCGTGCCAAAATTATCACCTTATCTCATGCCTTCAAGCACTATAGGGATGGCTGCTTCATATGTAGCGCGTAAGCTTAATATGAAGGGTGCGTGCATCGGTGTCTCCTGTGCTTGCGCATCGGGGGCAGTAGCGATAGGGGAGGCATATAAATTGGTAAAACATGGATATTCAAACATGATGATAGCTGGCGGAGCTGAGGCGCCTATATGCAAACTTTGCGTTGCTGGTTATGGCAGAGCTGGAGCGCTCTCCGTAAGAAATGACCCCTCTGCGGTCAGACCTTTTGGCATTGGCAGGGACGGCTTTATTCTTGCTGAAGGAGCGGCGCTGCTTGTTCTTGAGGAATATGAATTTGCAATTAACAGAGGAGCTCTGATTTATGGTGAAATAACAGGTTTTGCCAATACCTCGGATGCATTCCATATAACAAAGCCCTCATTGCAAGGGCAGGCAAGAACAATGCTTCTTGCCCTTAAAGATGCGGATATATCCCCGGAAGATGTGGATTATATCAGCGCTCACTCGACCTCCACGCCTATTGGCGACAGGGTTGAAGCAGAGGCGATAAAGACGGTTTTTAGAAATAATCACGAGATCCCAGTAAGCGCTATCAAATCAATGACAGGGCATATGCTTGGAGCCTCAGGCGCCTTTGAGGCAGCCTGCGTTCTGAAGAGTCTTAAGGAGGGTCTTATTCCTCCAACAATAAATACTCATGATAAGGATCCCGATTGTGATATCAAAGTGATTACTGAGATGAGTAAAACTTGTTTAAGGAATGCCATTTCAAATTCATTTGGTTTTGGAGGGATGAATGCAGTTCTTGTGATGAAAAGTATATGAAGACTATTCACCATAATATCATCGGGCAAAAACTCCAATCATTATCTTAGACCCGGAAACTGCAATTGAAATTTTGTTTAGCAGGCATGAATACTCTCAAACATTTTATAGCATCAAAGCAGTAGTGCCCGGCAAACAACTTGAAGTATTGATAATACAATATTTTTATTGGTCATGTTTTAAAAAGGTTTTTGAAGTCATTCCTGCGAAGCTTGTCCCTGCAGTCAGTAAGCAGGGAGCAGGAATCAAGGGGGTTCCCACGAAAGTGGGGATTTAATTCCTTAAGTCTGGACCCCCGACCACAAACTTATGGGGCAGGCTTCGGGGATGACAAAAATAAAAAACAGCAATTTATGGACAGACACTAATCAATAGGACAGCCTTAGGGCGGAATTGAAAAACGCAGGAAAAAGAAAAAAAGCTTAATTATGAACAAAATATATAGTTTATATGGTAGGCGCGAGGGGGATTGAACCCCTGGCCTCTTCCGCGTCAAGGAAGCGCTCTCCCACTGAGCTACGCGCCTTCTAAAGATTAAATATATTAAACCCTAATCTAGGAGGCGGTGTCAACTCAGATGCTAAACC
>JBBIIV010000043.1:0-14136 GCA_037446295.1 Nitrospirota bacterium | reverse complement strand
ATTGGATTCCCACTTTCGTGGGAAACCCTGGATTCCTGCCTCCGCAGGAATGACATATAAAAACAATAATACCGCCTTTATTTGAAGACATATTAATATTTTTGCGCCAATTATAAAAAGCCACGAATCCAAAACCTTCTTTGGACTTAACAACCTAACTATATTTTATTAGCAAAAATGAAGCCAACCTTAGATTACCCAAAGATTTATCCAAAATCATCAGTATTTCAATATCTCTAAAAAACCCTTGAAGATCCTTTGTGTGTATTTTATACACAGCACTATGTGTTTTTCCTTCACATATGGGGGACACATCCAATATTGTTCGGCATGGAATATGCTTAAGAGGAATCGCATAACATTTCAATATAATGATGTAACATATTTATTTTAAGGGAAAAAATAATTATAGACTTTTCTATACCTCTTATGTAACAATTAAACCATGCCTGATGGTTCAGCTATTAGAGACAAGAGACGCAAGAAAGACCCAATACCCGAAAGCGCACTTCGAGGTTTCAAGTATTTCAAGGTTTTGTCTCCCATGCTTCGGCATCTGCACTCAGAAAAAGACCACCACAATAGAGAACTCTATTTTGACCAATATATTGCTTTATTTTTGCTTTACTTTTTTAATCCTATTGTTACGAGCCTTCGGGCTATTCAACAGGTCTCTGGACTGAAAAAGGTGCAAAAGGTTTTAGGAGTAAAAAGGACAAGTCTTGGCTCATTATCTGAGGCAAGCTGGGTATGGCCAATATAGTCTTTTTGAGGATATTCGAATACCATTAACCTGTGCCTTTGTTATAAAAATAACTATATTAATTATCCTTTGCCTGCTTTGTTGTGCCTTGTAACCTTGTCTAATTTTGTATAGCAATATATATGCCGAACAGTATTGGGTGTGTCCCTATTATCCACATATGATAAAATTAACTAAGCGCCTTATAAATCTTGTTATAATTATTTCTTTTCTTATGTTATTAAACGCTTGCGCTACTACTAAAAGGCTAAAAACCGAAGAAATTAGAGCCGATACAATCTCGGGCAACTTTTCCGTCATTTTGTATGGCGCCAGATTCAGCGGGGACATTGAGAATGTTGCTATATTGGATATCGAAGGTGATGGCTACAAATTCGAGGTCTTTGCTCCTCATTTCGATTATACTGTTAAATCCAATATTCCCGCAGAAGAAGCTGTGAAGATAGCTCAGGGATTTATCTCATTTCACGGTTCATTTAAATATTCGCAAGTAAGCCGGATAAAGGATTACAATGGCAAGACGATCGGATATGAATTCAGACCATTATATTCGCCTGCTGAATTTGGTTTATTCGATGCGCTCGATATAGATTACTGGTTGAAGGATGGTGTTGTAATTGTAAAGATAGACTTGATACCCGAATTAAAGCATCGTAGATTCTTTAATGAACTTAATGATAGCGACGGCTCGCATTAAACTCTATATTTTCTAACTAAATTAGGCGATTTACAGGATATGCTAAGCCTTTTTGCCATTTAAGCAGAAACTCAAAAGCCACACTACATATTAGCTTTCGGAAAAACCTAAATAGAGTCTGTCCATAAACTAAGATTTTTTTGTCATTCCAGCTTGATTCAGGCTTGACCGGAATCTTTCTTAATTCCCCCTTTGTTAAGGGGGAACAAGGGGGTTGTCACAGAAGGATTCTCGACGCGCTTCGCTTGCCTGCCTGTGCGTGGCACGCAGACAGGCGAGAATGACACAGAAACCGACTTTATAAACAGACATTAAATAGCGCTACATAAACAATTGGAATGTATATCCCACAACAACTGAAGGCATTATACCAATCACAAAGACCATCAAAAGCGATATCAAAAGAGCTGCTCCATTGGCTGGGTTTGGATGAATAGGCATCTCCTCATCCATCGGCTTCATATACATATTCATGACGACTCGTAAATAATAGTAAGCTGAGATTGAACTGAAAAAAATTGCTACTACAACAACCCATGTATAGCCTGAATTAATAGCCGCCATAAAGACATTAAATTTACCGATGAAGCCCGCTGTAGGAGGAATGCCAGTAAGAGAAAACATGAAGACCAGCATCATAGCTGCAACAACGGGATGGCTTTTCGAGAGTCCGTTATAATCTTTGATGTTCTCGCCTTTGTCGAGCAGAATAACTATCGCAAATGCCCCGATATTCATAAAGGCATATATAAGCAGATAAACCATAACTGCATTTAAACCTTCCGTCGTCCCTGCTATTATACCAAGGAGGGCATAGCCGGCATGTGCGATCGAAGAATACGCAAGCATTCTCTTGATATTTGTCTGGACTACGGCAAGTATATTCCCCACTGCCATTGTAAGAATAGCCAAACCAATCAAAATAGCTGTCCAGTCCATCTGAACCGTCTCAAAGGCTGTGAAAAAGACTCTCCCGATAACGGCAAAACCAGCAGCTTTAGGACCTACAGACATAAATGCCGTCACCGAGGTTGGCGCTCCTTCATAAACATCAGGGGCCCACATATGAAAAGGCGCTGCAGCTATCTTAAACGCAAATGCGCATACTACCATTATCATAGCCATTATCAAGGTAAGAGAAGTTTCGCCATCTTTAAGGAATGCCGCTATCTGAAAAATATTCGTAGATGCAGTCAGTCCGTAAAGCAATGAGATTCCAAAAAGGAGAAATGACGATGAAAAGGCGCCGAGCAGGAAGTATTTCATCGCTGCTTCATTTGATCTTAAGTCATGCCTCTTGATGCCGGCAAGTATATAAGTGCTTAAAGCCATGAGTTCAAGTCCGACATAGAGCAAAATCAAATCGGCTGCAGAAGCCATGAGCATCATGCCAGTGGTTGCAAATAACAGGAGGCTGTAGTATTCTCCGTATTCAGCGTCTTCCCTGTGCAAAAACTTAACTGAAATAAGGGCAGTGAGAACAAGACTTATAAGGAAGATAAATTTAAAATATGAACTGTATCCATCGCTGACAAACATCCCGTTAAAGGCGACCCCCTGACTCGTAGGAATAACATACATAGCCGCTAAAGCAACGCCGATGCAAATCAGCCCTAAGTAGTCCTTCGTCTTATCCTTAGCGAGCAATTCTATGAGCAATAATCCCGCTGCCACGGCCGCCACAATTATTTCTGGGATAACAGGTGTTAGATCGGAAAATGATATGTTCACTTTATTACCTCGATAATATTTTGTGATAATTGTTGCTGTCCCGCCATATTAACACGGTCAATCAGACCCTGCACAGAAACCTCCATGAAGCTTAAGAAGGTATTAGGATAAACGCCTATCCACAATACAAGCACTATAAGAGGCAGAAGGGTAAGAAATTCCCTCTCATTAACATCTTCATGATAGTGGGCGTCTGGATTCATCTCGAGAAAAAAAACTCTTTGATAAAGCCATAGCATATACCCTGCCCCGATTATAATACCGGCGCAAGCAAGTATGCCCATTAACTTCCATGCCATAAAACCGCCCAACAGGATCAAAAACTCACCTATAAAGCCATTGGTTCCGGGCAATCCTATCGATGCAAGAGTAAAGACCATGAAAAATGCGGCATAAACAGGCATGGCAGTAGCAGCACCGCCATAATGCGCAATCTCCCTCGTATGCGTTCGTTCATATATAATCCCAACGCTTAAAAAGAGGGCGCCTGTAACAATTCCGTGATTTATCATCTGGAGTATGCCGCCCTGTATGCCCTGCATATTTAATGCAAAAATCCCCAATGTTACAAACCCCATATGACTAACAGAGCTGTAAGCAATAAGCCGCTTGAGGTCTGTTTGGGCAAGGCATATGACAGCGCCGTAGATTATCGCGATTACTGAGAGGACAATCATCAGGGGCGCCATTGCCTTTGAGGCTTCGGGGAAAAGCGGGATGCTAAATCTTAAAAAACCATAAGCCCCCATTTTAATAAGTATCCCGGCAAGTATTACACTGCCTGCTGTAGGAGCCTCTGTGTGCGCATCAGGCAGCCATGTATGCACAGGAAACATCGGGACCTTTACAGCAAAAGCAGCAAAAAAAGCCCAGAAAAGCAGCAATTGAATAATATAAGGATAATTGGTAGTCATCATATTAAGTATATCGAAGCTCTTATCTGTGTAATAATATAAGACGATGATCCCGATTAGCATAAGAAGGCTTCCAACAAGGGTAAACAGGAAGAATTTTATTGCGGCATATACCCTGTTTGGTCCGCCCCAGACGCCGATAAGGATATACATAGGGATAAGCATCGCTTCCCAAAATATATAAAAGAGGAAAAAGTCGAGGCTGCAAAAAACCCCGATCATAGAACCTTCGATAAGCAGAAGCGAGCCGTAAAACTCTTTCACCTTATCCGTAATTGCTGTCCACGACACGGTAACGCATAATATGGTCAAAAGAGTTGATAAAAGGACAAACAAGACGCTGATGCCGTCAACGCCAACAGCATATTTAATATTCCATGACGGGATCCAGCTATAGGTCTCAGTAAACTGCATCTTTGCAGTGGTCTTGTCGAAATTGAGGTAGAGAGGCAAACTCAAGACAAAAGCCACCAAACTCAAAGCCAGCGAGGCGCCCCTTGCCAGCATCTCGTGCCTGCGAGGAATCGCAAAGATTAAAAAACCGCCTATTATCGGAAGGAATATGACCCAGCTCAATACCTGATAATCAATCTGGACAGAAAATATAGCCCCAAGATATACAAAAGCTATGATAGCAGGAACATATAACAGCGTTCTCGCGATTGTGTTAACAGGAGCGTGAGCATCATGACTATCATGTCCTGTTTGCATTATTTATCCTCCTAATCTTACTTATGTTACTTAGTAAATATAAAGACTAATGATGCTATTACAAAAACGCCTAAAGCCATGCCAATCTCATAATGCTGCAAAACACCGGTTTGGAGTTTTCTGAGTCGTTCTCCAAACTCGCCAATAAGTCTGGGGACGCCGTTTACTATGCCTTCTATTATCTTTGCATCAGTAACCCCAACAAGTATCCGTCTCGCAACCCATTTAGTAGGCCTAACTATCGTATAATCATACAACTCATCAAAATAATACTTATTCCACAAAACGGTATATGCTGATTTAAATGCCCTTCCAATAAACAGGGGCAACCCAGGCGCCCACACATACATAACGGCTGCTGCAAAAATCCCGCCTACAGCAACGGCTATTGAAATCCCTATAACCATCCACTCCTCAGCATGCGTGGCATGAACATGGGGATGACCCAAGACCGGCTCAAAGAAATGCCCTATCCAGTTGCCTCCTCCCAAAAGCGGCGGGATCCCGACCCATCCTGCAGATATAGCCCCGACGGCAAGGATTATCAACGGGATTGTCATAGAACTGGGAGACTCATGAAGATGGTGCTTCTCCTCGTGAGTGCCTCTAAATTTGCCGAAAAAGGTTAAAAAGATAATTCTAAAGCTATAGAATGCGGTTAAGGCGGCAACTAATGTGCCGATAACCCAGACAATCTTGCCTACTGTCCCGGCATTATATGCAAGCCAGAGAATCTCATCCTTGCTGAAGAAACCTGCAAGACCAGGGATACCCGCTATACTGACCGAGGCAATTAAGAATGTCCAAAAGGTTATAGGCATATACTTTCTCAATCCACCCATCTTCTGGATGTCAAGCTGTCCACCCATCGCATGCATAACGCTTCCTGCGCCCAAAAATAACAATGCCTTGAAGTAGGCATGGGTGAAAAGATGGAAAATGCCTGCTCCGTATGCGCCTACGCCGCAGGCTAAAAACATATACCCGAGCTGGCTTACAGTAGAATAAGCTATAATCCTCTTTATATCGTTCTGGACAAGGGCGATTGTAGCAGCCATAAGGCTTGTAATAGCGCCTGTCAAGGCGACTACGATCATCGCGGTTTCTGACATGCTGAATAACGGATTAAATCTTGCGACTAAAAATACGCCGGCTGTTACCATCGTTGCAGCATGAATCAGGGCGCTGACAGGCGTAGGACCCTCCATGGCGTCAGCTAGCCACACATGAAGCGGAAGCTGCGCAGACTTTCCTATAGCCCCGCAAAACAATAACAAAGCTATTAAAGTTACAAGACCAATTTCATACCCGAGAACATTAATTGTCTGCCCTTCTAATGTGTGCAAATTTGCAAATATATCGGTGTAATGGAGGGTTCCAAGATAAATGAAAACCATAAAGACGCCAATTCCAAAACCGAAATCTCCGAAGCGGTTAACAATAAATGCCTTTTTGCCGGCGTCCGCCGCGCTTTGTT
The DNA here is from genome assembly GCA_037446295.1 of Nitrospirota bacterium. Taxonomy (GTDB): domain Bacteria; phylum Nitrospirota; class Thermodesulfovibrionia; order Thermodesulfovibrionales; family Dissulfurispiraceae; genus DYHD01. The sequence continues at coordinate 7,843 of JBBIIV010000043.1, read as the reverse complement.
TCCTGAAATAATAACCTATTAAAAAGTATGAACACAGACCAACTGCTTCCCAGCCAAAATAAAGCTGCAAGAGGTTGTTGCCTGTAACGAGCATAAGCATGGAAAAAGTGAATAGATTAAGGTATGCAAAAAACCTATAATAACCTGTGTCGCCGTGCATGTAGCCAACTGAATAAATGTGGACGAGAAGGCTGACGGTTGTAACGACAATCAGCATAATAGCGGTGAGCTGGTCAATAAGAAAGCCGATGCTAACCTTAAAATTACCAGAAATCACCCAGCTATAAACATCGTAGTTTATTATCTTGCCCTGGACAACCTCTGTAAAGGTAATGACAGATATAACAAAAGAACCAAAAACTGCCAGAATAGGCACCCAATGGCACTTTGCTTGAAAGAACTTACCAAACCAGATATTAATAAAGAACCCTATAAGCGGCAATAATGGAATTAGCAAATATTTATCCATGGCTATCCCTTCATCTCCGTTAGTTTATCGGCGTCGACCATTGCCTTATTTCTAAAAACAGCAACGAGTATCGCAAGCCCAATAGCGGCCTCTGCGGCGGCGACCGTTATTGTGAAAAATACTAATATCTGCCCCTTGAGGTCCTGCAGATAATGGCTAAATGCTATAAGACTCAGGTTAACAGCATTTAGCATCAGCTCAATGCAGATTAACATGATAATTATATTGCGCCTCACAATAAATCCAGTCAAACCAATTGTAAACATTACTGCGCTAAGCATGATATACCAGTCTAACGGTACCATCTGACCCCCTAAGCCCTCTTTTTAGCGAGCACCATAGCGCCCACAATAGCTATCACTAGAATTAAAGAGGCTATCACAAACACAAAAAGATATTCTGTATATAAAAACTTTCCAACTGCCTTTGTATGAGACTCTTTTTGAATCAATTCAATCGTATAAATACCCAATGGGCCCGGAACGAGTTTTGAGATCGCAAAGATAATGAGAAGAAGGATCGACGCCCCAAGCGCGACGCCTATGGGCCATTCCCCTATATATCTCTCAGCAGAAACTTCAGTTTTTAGATTGAGCATCATGATGACAAACAGGAACAAAACCAAAATAGCTCCTGCATATAATATGATCTGAACGGCAGCTATAAATTCAGCGTTCAAAAAGAGGTATATTGCAGCGATATGAAAAAACAGCACCAGCATCCACAGAACGCTGTGAACAGGATTTTTTCTTGTGACGATTAAAATCGATAAAGTAATCATTACTATCGCAAAATATCCAAAGATAATTTGAGGTAACATGACTAATCGCTCTCCTTCTTTTCACTTGCCTCAGGGCTTTCAGAAGAGATTTCCGGCTGGGCAGCAACAGGTCTCGTTGGAACAGGACCTTGCTCTCTTTTCCCCTTTGGCATTTTAGAATGGTCAAGCCCATCAGGTCGCCAAAACTTATTAAAGTATGTTTCTTCCTTCTGTTTGGCTGCAAATTCATCCCAGTTTTGCAAGAGCTTTTCTTTAGTAAAATAAAGCTCGTCTCTGGAATAAGCAGAATATTCATACTCCTCTGTGAGGACAAGGGCGCATACTGGGCAAGCCTCCACACAATACGCACAGTAGATGCATCTCAAAGCCTCAATATCGTATTGGGCTAAATACATCTTGCCATCCTCAGGCCTCTTCTTTTTTGAGATATATATGCACTGAGAAGGGCAAATATTTGCACATCTCATACAGGCGATACATTTTTCTTTGTCAGTCTTAGGATCTCTGACAAAGGCGTGCCTGCCTCGAAAGCCGGCGTATATCCTCCTTCTCTGCTTAGGATACTGGATGGTAACCGCACGGCTGCACATCATTTTAAAAGTGAGCGCCATTCCTTTGAGAATTTCAAGAAAGAGTACTTTTTTAACTAATTCTTTGAGAGTCACAGTTAATACCCCTCTCTATTAAAATATGTATTTTATGATAGCTGTCGCTATAATATTAGCTAGTGCAACTGGAATAAGTATCTTCCAGCCAAGCGCCATAAGTTTGTCATACCTGTATCTCGGCACGGTTGCCCTGATCCAGTAGAAAAAGAATATATGTATATAGACCTTGAGGATGAACCATACAATGCCAGGGACGGCAGCAAGCGGAGGAATAAGCTTAACTATCACGGGCGGCAGCGTCCAGCCACCCCAGAAGCAGACAACAGCCAAACAAGACATTACTATCATGCCGATATACTCGCCAAGGAAAAACAGAGCGAATCTCATTCCACTATATTCAGTAAAGTAACCAGCAACTAGCTCGCTTTCTGCCTCTGGAAGGTCAAAAGGCGTTCTGTTCGTCTCAGCAAGCATGGCTATCAAAAAAACAACATAAGCAACAATCTGAGGAACTAAATACATTCCATACCAATACTGCTGCTGTGCTTGAACAATCTCGATTAAATTCATTGAACCTGCCATAATCATAACGCTTATCAAACAAAATGCCATAGCAATTTCATAGCTTATGACCTGTGCAGTTGACCTCAGTCCGCCCAGAAATGAATACTTGGAATTGGATCCCCATCCTGACATAATCAGGCTGTAAGCAGCGAGCCCTGACATTGCGAGCAAGTAAAGCAGTCCGATGTTAATATTAGCCAAATAGAAGAGGTCGAAAAAGGGGATTACTGCGAGAGAGCTGAGAGTCGCAAATACTGCTACAAGAGGGGCTATTTGAAATACTGGACGGTCGGCTGCTGCAGGGATTATATCTTCCTTGAAAAAAAGCTTTACCCCATCAGCTATAGGCTGCAAAAGTCCATGAGGGCCAACCCTCATAGGACCAAGCCTGACCTGCATATGCCCTATCACCTTTCTCTCAAAATAAGTGGCATAAGCAACATGAAGCATGGTTATGGCTATAATGACAGCAATCTTAATGATTATAATCAGCAACTCTATCAGGAAGGTTACCCCTGGTCCTGAACCTAAAAAACTGAATAGTTCATTCATAATTTATATACCTCACCTATCGCATTCACCAAGAACTATATCAATTGTTCCGATATTGGCAATTACATCCGCAACGAGCGAGCCTTCGGACATCCTGGGCAAAACAGAGGCATGAACAAAAGAAGGAGCTCTGATTCGCATCCGATAGGGTTTGCCAGTTCCATCACTGATAAAATAGAAGCCAAGCTCGCCCTTAGGCACCTCTGTAGCTACATAAACCTCTTCAAAAGCAGGCGCCGGCGGTTCAGGAGGTGGAGGAGGAGCAGACTGAGCTGCTTCAGTGGCGCCTTCAGTCTTGGGCGGGGGCGGGGGTGCAGGCTTTTTTCTGGGACCCGCAGCTAACTCATAGCCTGGAGCATCGGGGGCAAGCACCAATCCACTCGGCATTTTTTCGAGACACTGTCTTATTATTGAGTTGGACTGCCTGAATTCTTCCATCCTGCATCTATACCTATCATAAACATCGCCTACTTTGCCGATAGGCACATCAAACTGGACTTTATCATACGCATCATATGGAGCGAATTTCCTGATATCATAAGAAACGCCTGAACCCCTCAATGTAGGTCCAGTCAGTCCCCAGTTGACAGCTTCCTCAGCAGTTAGAACGCCTATGCCTTTTGTCCTTTGGAGCCATATCCTGTTCTGGTCAATAAGGGTTTCATATTGCTCTACCAACTTTGGGAACTCCTCTGTAAATTTAAAACAGTGATCAAGAAACTCCTGATCCACATCAGCCCTAACTCCGCCAATCCTCGGATAGGTTACTGTGAGCCTCGCTCCGCACGCCATCTCATACAGCTCGAGTATCCACTCCCTGTCCCTCATTGAATAAAGAAATACAGTCATAGCCCCGATATCCAGTGCATGAGTGGCAATCCATACGATGTGATTGGCGATTCTTGTAAGCTCAGCCATGATCGTTCTAATGTATTTAGCCCTTTCGGGCACCTCAATCCCGAGCAGTTTCTCAACAGCCACGCAGAAACCTATATTATTAGCCATGCTTGAGACATAATCGAGTCTGTCAGTCAGAGGCAGAGCCATTGGGTATGTCCTGTTTTCTCCAAGCTTCTCTGTGCCTCTATGCAGATATCCGACATAAGGTTTGCACTTAACAACCGTCTCGCCGTCAAGCTCAAGCACCAACCTTAAGACCCCATGAGTAGCGGGATGCTGCGGACCCATATTGATAGACAATGTTTTGGTTTTTAAATCTCTTGTCGCTGCCATTTAACGAACCTCGTATGCTAAGTTCTTTTTACCTATTGCGATTACTTCCTTGAATCCCTTCCATTCCTTATCGCCCAAATCGCTCTTTAATGGATAATCTTTCCTCAGTGGATATCCTTCCCAGTCTTCCGGCATTAAAATTCTCCTTAAATCAGGATGACCGTTGAATTTTATGCCAAACATATCGAAGCATTCCCTCTCATGCCAGTCTGCCCCCGTCCAAACATTAACAACGCTGTCAATCTCACAATCATCTTCAGGGACTTCGGCTTTAATGCGGATTGCTTTGTTGTATTTAATGGAGAGTAAGTGATAGACAACCTCGAAGCGGACTTCCTTTTTCCCCATATAATCTACGCCGCAGAGGTCAGCAAGAAAGTCAAAATAAAGATCGGGTGTTTTATGAAGAAAGTTCATTATCTCGAGCAGTCTGTCTTTTTTGATTAAGACCGATACTTGCCCTTGAAACTGAACTACATCCTTTACCTCTGAAGGGAATTTGCCCTTAATCAATTCGGCTATTTCCATTGGTTCCATCTTCTATCTCCACCTGCTCCATTTAAAGGATTCTTTTTTCATTTTTTCCTGAAGCTTTATAATCCCTTCTAAAAGCGCCTCGGGTCTTGGAGGGCAGCCTGGAATATATATATCTACAGGCATAACTGTATCTACGCCTTGAACTGTCGCATAAGTATTATATATTCCACCTGTGCAAGCGCAACTTCCCATGGCTATTACATATCTTGGCTCTGGCATTTGGTCATAAACTGCCCTGATAACAGGCGCCATCTTTTTAGTCAAAGTTCCGGCAACTATAATCGCATCTGACTGTCTTGGAGAACCCCTAAAAACAATCCCGAACCTGTCAAGATCGTAGTGAGAGGCGCCCGTCGCCATCATCTCTATGGCACAGCAAGCAAGCCCGAATGTCATAGGCCAGATTGAGGAAATCCTGCCCCAATTAACTAATTTATCAACTGCAGCTATTATCGTATTGCCGCCTGGGATAACCCTTATCCCTTTCTCTACCTCAACCAGTGATGTCGTCCCGTCTATTATCATAGAGCTTTATCTATCCTCCTCGCTACCACTCGAAAGCTTCTTTTTTCCACGCATATATATAACCTACAAGCAGTATAGCTATAAACACCATCATTCCTGCGAGGGCATACAACCCAATTCCTTCATAAACCAGAGCCCAGGGATAAAGAAAAACTGCCAAGACATCAAATACCACGAAAAGCATAGCGATTATATAGAATTTGATGCTGAACTGCTCCCTTGGCGCCCCTACCATCGGATTGCCGCACTCATAAGGAAGAAGTTTTTCCTTGTATGGCCTCCTGAGTCTGGCTAAACCGCCGATGAGAATTATTCCCAAACCAAATGCGATAGAAATCAGCATAAGAACCAAGACTGGAAAATACTCTGTTGGTATATAGCTGCCTGGCGTCATTGCTTTGCACCCCTATAGCGTTAATAAACTCAAAACACAGTGATAGTAAGGTATCAAATATCTATTTATCAAATAAAAAAAATTAATTAAAAATAAAAGTTCTCTAATAGCTGAATCCAGCGATAAGCTATTAATACCCTAATATCGGTAGTCATTCTCAATATACCTTTAAAGGAACGAATAAACAGTGTGAGAAATTTTTAATTAAAAAAGATGAGATTCCTCGCTTCGGTCGGAAACCGAAAAATAGAGATAGAAAGTTGTCATTTCGAGCAGGTGAGCCGAAGCCCTGAGCAAAGCGAAGGGGAGAAATTTTATCATTTAACTTAAAGATTCCTCACACCCGTTGGGTGTTCAGAATGACAGATAAGTAGAGCGGCAGGTATATCTCTATTTTTCGGGGGGAAAATTATCGCTGGATTTGGGTATAAAACTTACTGTATAATGATTTAATGAAATTGCACAAATAATTGCCTAACGGAGGTATGAATGAGAAAATCCCTGTTATTACTAATATTGATTTTATTTGCTTTAAGCGGTTTTATCCTGAGTGGATGTTCTCAGAAAAAGGTAGCGCCGCCGACTGAGACTGCAGGAGTTGGTGCAGGTCAAGCTGATGTTAAAAAAGATGACATATCAAAACCCCGACAGCTGACAGATAAAGAAAAACAGGGTGAATTCATTACAGAAAGGCAGCTGGCAAAAGCCAAAACCGATGATATTGAATCTTCTGTCATCGAACTTCAAAAAAAGATACAGGATGTTTATTTTGATTATGATAAATACACGATCAGGGAAGATTCTAAACCTGTAATTAAAAACCTTGCTGATTTGTTATCAAAAAATCCGATGATAAAGGTCGTAATTGAGGGGCATTGCGACGAAAGAGGCACAAATGAATATAATCTTGGGTTAGGAGACAAAAGGTCCCACGCTGTAAAACAATACCTGATGTCTCTTGGCATCCCATCTAAAAGAGTTGAGACCGCAAGCTACGGCGAAGAAAAGCCTGTCTGCAGAGAGTCCAGCGAAGACTGCTGGTCAAAAAACAGAAGAGCTCACTTTGTTCTCTTGGGGGAAAAATAACATGGCAATGACTTCTGCTGATATAAAAAGGTACACAGATTATATAAGGGGGAGCTTTCAAAAAATCTGCTTTTTCATACAAGCATCTCTCATCTTGTTAGTTCTTAATTCATGCGCTACTACCTCAGATTTAGACAATCTAAGGACAGACATAAAAAATACCAGGATAGCCACCCTTCACCAGCAAAAGGATATATCCGAGCTAAAAGAAAAGATCGCTCAGTTGTCAAATGAAGTAAATACCCTGAAAGGAGCTGCCGTTAAAGAGCAAGCCTTCGGCGCAGTAAAAGAGTCTCAGCTGTCCGCACTGCAGCAGATATCAGAACTTAACGCAGAGATCCAAACCCTTAAAGGGAGGCTTGATGAAAGCAAATATGCCAGCGACAAGAGCCTTAAAGATTTGCTCACAGAACGCGAGCTTCAGAATGCCAAGATAGCAGCGATAGAAAAAGAACTTGCCGAGATAAAAAAATCTGCCGGGGTTCTTGCCGAACATAGGAAAGTCCCTGCTGTTGACCAAAAGCCAACTCAGGAGCCTCCTCCTTCAGATATTAATGCAGTTGAGAAACCTGATGTAAAAGACCCTCAAAAGATATTCGAAGCCGCTCAGGCTGATTTCAAGGGAAAGAGATTCGCACAGGCAAAGCAGGGTTATGAAAGACTAATTAAGGAATTTCCCAAGCACCAGCATGTGCCTGCTTCCCAATTTGGTATAGCAGAGACTTATTTTGCAGAGAAGAAATATGAAGACGCAATCCTCTCTTATGAAAACTTCATAAAAAAATACCCAACTAATGATAAAGTCAAAACGGCGATGCTGAAGCAGGGATATTCATTTATTGAGCTTGGCGATAAAAAGACAGGCAAGGTCATACTCGAAAAGCTGATCGAAAAATATCCGCGTTCTGCTGAGACAGAATTGGCTAAAAAGAAACTCGCGGAAATGCTTCCAAAGAAAAAGAGATAGATACAGTCTCTTCGGAAACACTAAATAGAAAATAAAATAGAAAATAGGGACAGCTACCTATTTTGCTTTTGTTGTGATTGAGTTATGGGTCTTGGCATCAAAATAGGTAGCTGTCCCTATTTTCTAA
>JBBIIV010000042.1:0-14551 GCA_037446295.1 Nitrospirota bacterium | reverse complement strand
CTTTTTAGCAGCAAAAAAAAGCATTTCATCCCATTAGAGCAGGCATAGATGCCCGAAAACCCTTTGTCGAGAAACACCTTGAACATGCAATGCCGATAAAATAAAAGTGTCAGGTATCAGGGTGTCAAAGCATCAAATGACACTTTGACACTATAAAATGTTTGAGGGCATCTATGCCTGCTAAACAAAATTTCAATTCCAGTTTCCAGGCTAAATAAAGAAAAACCTAACGCTGATTATTGTCACCCCAAATCTTCCAGGACAGCCGAGCGGAGCCTCTTTTTCTCTGAAACAAACCTTTTCTCGGCTAAGACTTTTTCCTGCGCTCTTTTGCTCCTTTTTCTTTTCTGTTTTCTTATTTTATGTATTTTTTGCATTTGCTCGCTTTCTTTATCCTTAAGCATTTTTTCAATCTTTTCTATAAGTGTAACCCTGGCATGATAGCGGTTCAAAGACTGGGAGCGCTCCTTGCTGCATTTCACAATAATTCCAGTAGGAGCATGTTTTAGTTGCACGCATGTAGAAGTCTTATTTACATTCTGACCGCCCCTGCCGCTTGACCTTACAAAAGTCTCTTCTATATCCTCTTCCTTTATGGCAAGCTCGGACATTTTATGGTATAAAGCCCTTTCCTTTTCAGGGGTGACAGGAAATCTTTTCATTGATTTGTAATGTTTTGGATTCAGAATCGCCATTTTCTATCTTAAACTGCCCCGGATGTATGTTTCTGTCACCTTTAATATTGATTGAGGAGGCAAAATTTTTTTCGAGACTCTGTATATCTTTTCTTTTAGCATTAAGAATGTAATTGGCAGCCTCAACAGGCAGAATACAATTGATTTTCTTTATGTCTCCTTTTGACAGGGATATATGTATCTTCCTTAGTGCAGAGACCGCTGCAAGCTCATTTGATCTGAATATCCCTGTGCCGTCACAGACATCGCATTTTTTATGTATGGATTCTGAATACCCGGATCTTAGTCTTTCTCTTGTCATTTCGAGAATCCCGAATTTAGATATCTGGCTGATGTCTATATGAGCCTTATCAGATGAAAGGGCGTCTTCGAGTCTTTTTTCAACCTCTCGCTTGTTTTTATTGCTTTTCATATCTATGAAATCAATAACTATAAGCCCCCCGATATCCCTTAGCCTCAATTGCCTTGCGATCTCATCAGCCGCCTCAAGATTTGTCTTTAGGGCTGTTGCCTCTATATCTGCCTCTTTCCTGCTTTTCCCAGAGTTTACATCAATAGCAGTAAGCGCCTCTCCAGCATCAAAAACAAGATAGCCTCGAGAAGGCAAATATACATATCTGTCGCTGATTTTTGCTATTTGATTCTCAATACTCTCGTTGAATATAGGCATTTTATCCCTGTATAATTTTATGTTTATCTTGCGCCACGGGAGGGTTTTTCGAAGAAATTCCTTAGTGCCGCGGTAAGCCTCCTCATCATCGATGAGGACCTCAGAGACATCAGATGATAGATAATCCCTTACGGTTTTAACGGCAATATCATGCTCCTTGTAAATAAGGGTGGGAGCAATAGCCTTTTTGGAGTCATTCTGAATTTTATTCCACAATTTCATCAAATATTTGAGGTCATTAGCCAGTTCATCTTTTTGCAGCTCTGAACAGGTCGTTCTAAGAATAAAGCCCATTTTTTTAGGCGGTTTAAGGGCTGTGAAAACCTCTTTAAGCCTCTCTCTGTTTTCCCTACCCTCGATCTTTCGTGAGATTCCAACCATCTTCTGCCCTGGCATCATCACGATATATCTACCTGCAAGAGATATATATGTCGTAAGTGAAGCGCCCTTTGTATCCCTCTCATCCTTTTCTACCTGGACGAGCAGTTCTTGTCCTTTAATAAGAACTTCTTGAATTCGTGCCTTTTTGCCTTTCACAGGCTCTTTAAAATATTCTGGCATTATCTCCTTTAGTTGGAGGAACCCGGCTTTTTTTTGTCCAAAGTCAACGAAAGCTGCCTGAATTCCAGACTCTATCCTTGTTACCATTCCCTTATAAATATTGCCTTTAAGCAGTTCCTTCGAAGATGTTTGAACATAAAAGTCAATAAGGATCTCATTTTCTAATATCGCTACCCTTTTTTCCTCTGGATATCTTGCGTTTATTAAGATTTTGTTTTTCATAATTAATCAGTTGCGCCTGTTTTATCAGCTGGCTTTAAATCATCCCCGACAGCTTTTTCACGCTCATTGTATATCAAATTAAGCGCCTCACTTAAAAAAAGGTCGGGATATTTGATAGTTGCCTCGATAGCATCAACAAGTGAATAATCAATATATAATTCGTTGGGATACGCTATCCTTATAAACTGCCGCTTTAAAAGAAAACACCTCCTTTTTTTACCGTTTTTTTCAGGAAGCGGAATTATGACATGTTCATGGTCTTCGCTAAGCCCATATTTTTTTATTAATTCGTCAATCTCTTCCATACATACGATAAGCAAAACCCGGTTAATTGAAAACTAAACAATTCATCAATAACTTCTATCTACCAATAAGGCAGTTTTATTAATATTCTGTAATTTTACTGTGCCCCCCGCACTCAATTCTAAGCCGGTTTCAAAATTGTTCAGAGCAGGATTGATTAAATCAAAGAATGTTTAGGATAAATTTAAATCCCCAGTAGCCTAATCGTCTCCCCACTCTCGTTGTTGTGGTTTTAATAGCTATTTTTATTTTTTATATTGAAAGCATTATTTATTTTTTTATAATTTAAGTGTAAGCTTATATAATTCAGGGTATTCATCTTTTAAAAGAACTGCATCTTCCTTGAGAAGCCGGATCCCTTCAGGTATATATCTCAGAAAAAATTTTTTACCCCTCTCATTTGATAGAAAACCGTAAGCTCCGAGCGCCTGCATATGTCTCTGCAAACGGCAAATCATAAGCGATTCGAGAAACTCTTCTTTTAGAAGGAAAGTTTCACTTGATAGTTTATTCATATAGTAAGCTAAAAGTCTATCCCTTATACCTTCTCTAAACCTATAATAGGGGTCATACAATAAAGAGGCTATATCATAAGCGGGGGGGGCTATCCTTGCCCCTTGATAATCAATAATACCCGGGGGCTTGTTATATCTGATCATTATGTTCTGTGATTGAAAATCTCTGTGTATAACGGCTTTTTTGAATTTATCTGCCTTTAGAGCAATCCTGTGAAGCTCTTGGTAAGTTGGGGCGGTATCTTTTAAATCGATATTTTTAACCTTTTTTACGAACATCTCTATAAAATAACTGGATTCCCACCTAAAATGTTCATAATCAAAAACCCTCTCACCAATTTCAGGGCATTCTTTAATATGCCTCGTTGCATCAATATGTATCAAAAGCAAGGAATCAATCACACTCTTGTAAATCTCTTCTATCTCATCTTCAGAACGACGCACCTTTAACCATGTGTAAAGAGATACCGAACCAAAATCTTCAAAAATCGCGGTGAAATTGCTATAGTCCGCCTCAATCAGACGAGGAACGGGGATTTTTAAATCAGAAAAAAAACAGGTCAATTTCAAGTGGCGCTTAAAATCATGGTCATGCCTGTCGGTTTGCATTAAAACAACCGAACTATCTTCTTTTTGAATCCTGTAATATTTTCTATTAGAGCCCCCATATCCGATGGGAATAGGGTCGTCTTTGTCTTTTTGTCCAGTAAAGTGGCTCTCTTTTAATGGGATTGTGAAGTCGCTGCAGACTATAGAGTTTTCATATCTTAAGTTCTGTTTAATATGGCTGTAAGGCATAAGTATGCAGTTTTTGAAGGTTGTCCCACCCTCTATAACGGTTCCATGTTCAACTACGAAATGCCCTACAAACTGTATATTAGAATCAACTTTTGCAGAACTATGTATATATACGGTTTCACCAGAAGAATTCAGTTGGCTCACGACCGTCGAGGCATAACTCTCTGGACTGCCAATATCGCTCCAGCTGTGTTCTTTAAATTGCATGCAATATATTTTTTCGCCAGCAGACACTGCATTCATCCAGCCAGCTACAACGCTGGTATGACCGTCATCAAGGAAATTCAAAAAATCAGGGGAATAAACCGCTATGCCCGTGAAGGCAATTCTTGAGGAGGCATTATAATTCCCTCTTATAACAACATTCTTTAAAAATTGTTTAGAATCTACCTCGAGTTTGTTATATTCATGATGGTCGTGAACTGCGAGTGTGGCGATATTGTCATGCGCAAGATGATGCTCAAGCAGCATTGTTAGGTTTATGTCAGAAAATATATCCGAGTTATACACAAGAAAAGATCTGCCTTTTAAGAAATCTGCTGCGTTCTTCAAAGCGCCGCCTGTGCCAAGAATAGATTCCTCGTGAAATATTCTGATTTTGCTACAAAATGGCGATATTTTGAAATAATCTAAGATTTTTTCTGCCTTATAGTGTAGATTTATTCCTATATTTGATGGATTTAAGGCAGCGACCCTTTTTAAGACAATCTCAATGAGAGGTTTGCCCAGTATAGGCATGAGGGGTTTAGGGATATAATCCGTTAATGGTTTAAGCCTTTCACCAAATCCGGCGGCAAGTATAAAGGCATTAAAATAATTCCTCTCTCTAAATCTCACAAAAGCAAATACCTCTTGAAATTTTTGACATATCCAGCTATGAGCTAATTCCGAAAAATAGAGTTAGACCTGCAAACCGCACTATTTATCTGTCATTCATAACACCCAACGGGTGTGAGGAATCTTTAAGTTAAACGATAAGATTTCTCGCTCTGCTCGAAATGACAACTTTCTATCTCTATTTTCGGCTAATTAGAGTCTGTTTATAAACTCTATGAAAATCTTTCTGTCATTTCGAACGAAGTGAGAAATCTTTGAGTTTTAAGATTCCTCCTTTCGGTCGGAATGACAAAATAATGGGTTTATCGACTTAATAAACAGACTCTATTTAAGTTGCAACAACCATCCATGCCAAAACCCTTTATTTCTCTAAAACGCTGAGCAGTGTAAGTATAATAAATGCGGAGAGAATAAAAATTCCAGCTGTGGCAGCCTTAATCCTGCCGTGTGCCCCCCTGTCTATCAAAGGGATGCAGAAAAGCAGCATCATGATAACAAGAGGTATTATAAAAGTTCCTACAAAGACGATATCGCCTGGAAAGAAAGCTACGAGCTTAAATAGCCAAAGAAAATACCATTCAGGAAGAGGCTGAAAAGGTCTTGAAAAATCGATCTGCCTTCCTGATTCAGGCGGAAAAAGAAAAACTAAAATCAAGAGAATCTGGACAGAGATAAGCATGAAGAAAATAATCTCCAAGAGATAATCGGGATAAAATCGCTTGTCTTTCCCGCTATTATTATCAATCTTTTTCATTTTCTTTTCTCATTCACTGATATCCGAAAAAAATGTTTACCCATGTTTTTGAAATGTATTGAAATTTGCAATCCACTGTGGTCTTTCCACAGGTTTGTTCACTAACTTATATTACCCTAAAATTGTCATTATAAATATAACCAATTGTTTTACAAGTATTTTTTTCTAATGGCCGCCATTAGAAAAACTGATTGATAATAAAGCATATTTTAACTCTAATGACAATTCTGGGATTATGTCTCTTATCAAAATCTCGCGGATATGCCCTGTCTCTTTATCATGTGAAAGTGAAACCATAGCAACAGCCCCATTAAAAGGGGCAGATAAAGAACATGCAGACTGTAAAACCTTATTAATGTCCTTCCATCAACCTCACTCCCGCCTCTAATTGCATACATAATCCTTTCGCCGATAAACGGAATTGTCCCAACCATTGATGTCCCGACTTCGGTTGCCCAATAAGCCTTCTGATCCCACGGCAGTAGGTAGCCGGTGAAACCGGAAGCCATCGCAGTTATAAAGGTGGCGGAGCCGACAACCCAGTTCAACTCGCGCGGCGGCTTGTATGCCCTTGAAACAAAAACCCTTACAGCATGCAAGATTATAGATAGAATAAAAAGAGTTGCAGACCATTTGTGCATACCCCTAATAACCCATCCAAGCGTAACCTCATTTGTAATCATCAAGACGCTCCTGTAAGCGTCTTTCTCAGATGGAATGTAATACACAGATAAAAGCAACCCCGTAAAGACAAGAATCAAAAAATATGTGAAAGCTATGCCCCCGAAGCAATAGGTATAGCTGAGATTAGGCGGCACCGGTCTTTCAAGGAATCTCTTGTGCGGAGAGCTTATATTAAAACGGCTGTCTATCCAATCAAATATCTTACCCATACAGTCTCATCCCGATATATACCTTGCCTTCTTTAATCACAAGAGGCAGTCTGTCAAGAGGCCTCGGCGGAGGTCCTGCGAGAACATTTCCATTTATATCGTATTTGCCGCCGTGACAGGCGCATATAAACTCCTTACGGATGTTATCCCACTTAATAAGGCAGCTAAGATGTGTGCATACAGGGGAGAATGCCGTTAGTTCAACGCCATCACTTTTTAAAAAGACATAACTGGTTATTACTTTTTCAGCAAGGGTGTATTTATAATCGAACCTTCTTAGTCCGCTTTTAGGGAGGCTGTCCTCATCGGTCAGATAAACATAAAATAGTTTTTTTTGCTTGAAAGCGGATGGATAAATGTAAAAAATTATCGGAACTATGACAAGGCTTGCAAAAAGAAAGAATAGTTTTACTATTTTTTTTAGAAAGACCCTTCTGTCCATCGGATAGCGTATCGTTTTTGCTAGTTGTCGCTTAAAGTTGATGAGATTTTAGTTCAGTCAATAGTAAATTGAGTCTGTTCATAAACTTCATGAAATTTTTCTATCATTTCGAACACATCGATCTGTCATTCCGAACAGAGTTAGGAATCTCATCCTTTTTTCTCGGGATAACTCATGTACCGACCAAAGCGAATATGTCAAGAGAGAAATATATGAGTTTTCAAGATTCCTTTCGGTCGGAATGACAATATACTACCCCAAAAAAGGGGGCTTGTTATGTCTTTACTCTATAACTCTTGATACTTAAAGGCTTTATTCAATATTTTTGATGCGAAAGTTGAGTTATAAAGTGTAAAGATGTATCCGTACAGCCTATCTCTCGTTCAACTCGCCGTGGAACGACTTACTGATTTTAAAATGAACAGTCTTCCTTGCCGGTATGGAAACCCTCTCGCCTGTTTTTGGGTTTCTTGCCATTCTTGCAATTCTTTCCCTCAACTTAAAAACCCCGAAACCCCTTATCTCGATCTTATCACCTCTGCCAAGAGCTTCTTTCATGTTCTGGAAAATTGAATTAATTATAATGGTAACCTCTTTTTTTGTAAGCCCATGCAATTCTTCGGAAATTTGCCTTGCCAGCACTGACTTTGTGATCATTATTGTAGTCCCCCTTGAGGCATAAATTCATATTTTAATTCAAATCTTGGAATTAGCCTAATAAATATTTCAGCGATATTTCCTTCTATCAATTCCATAAACAAAGACTTTTTCTTCTTGCTCACTACCTCGGGTTCACCCTCGATTCCTGCTAGAGTTGCCGCAACTTTTATGGCGTGCTGAAGGTCGCCGAGCTCATCGACAAGCCCGATATCAATCGCTTGCCTTCCAGAATAAACCCGAGCGTCAGCTATTTTGCGAACATTCTCAAGAGGCAGTTTCCTACTTTCTGCCACATCAGAGATGAACTGTTCATGAACATCATTCATAAGCCCCTGAAGGATATCCCTTTCATCTTTGCCAATACCTCTGAAAACAGATGCGATATCCTTGTGTTTGCCGCTTTTAACAACCTCTGTCTTAATTCCAATTTTGTCAAGAAATTCCTTCAAGTTGGGAATCTCCATAATCACGCCTATTGAACCTGTTATAGTTCCGGGATTTGCGATGATTCTGGTTGCAGGAGAGGCTATGTAATAAGCTCCTGAAGCTGCCACTGAGCCCATTGAGACAACAACCTGTTTAGTCGCAACTGCCCTTTTAACCTCCGAATATATCTCTTGAGAAGGGGCAACACCGCCGCCTCCCGAGTTAATCCTTAAAACTATCGCCTTTACTGACCTGTCTTTTACATATCCTCTGATCTCATCAACGATGGATTTGGATTCGAGTATGGGGCCTTCAATCTTCACCAAGGCGACCTTTCCGCTGATAGGGGAATCCTTTAAAAAGACCGCGAAAATTGCGCTTATAACCATAAGAAAAAGAAATAATATAAACATCAAAAAGATTACTTTTCTCATCACATTAAACCTTTTTCAGATTTTTCATGCTCAAGCCTATCTTCCTATCTTCCAAATTTAATTTTATTACCCTTATCTGAATCTCGCCGCCTTCGATTATCTCTTTTGAATTATCAATTTCTGAGGAGTAAACCAGACCTTCCACGCCGCCCTCGAGCTCAACAAAAATCCCAAACTCGGTTTTTTTGAGCACCTTGCCTGTAAACTCCTCACCTAGCTTAAATCTCTCTGGAATCTCTGATTGCCACGGATCAGGCATTAGTTGTTTTAAGCCCAAAGCCATCCGTTCCTTTTCGGGTTCAATGCCTAATATCTGCACCTCTATTTTTTGATTTTTCCTTAAGACCTCTGAGGGGTGTTTAATATGCTTAGTCCATGAGAGATCAGAGATATGTATCAGCCCATCCACACCTTCCGGAAGTCTTACAAATGCCCCGAAATCAGTAAGGGTCTTGACCCTTCCGCTCACTTTTTGCCCCGGCTGATATCTTTCGGCGATTATTTGCCAGGGTTTAGGTTTAAGTTGTTTCAAACTGAGTGACAGTCTTCTTTCATCCTTTTTTACGCTTATTATTGCAACCTCAATCTCAGCGCCTATTGAGACATACTTTGATGGATGCTTGGGGCGCGGCGCCCAATCAAGTTCGGAAATATGGACAAGCCCTTCAAGTCCTTCATTAATTTCAACAAAAACTCCGTAGTCAACAATGCTTACAACCTTGCCTTTTACGGTCATCCCTGGAGCATAATGTTGTTCTACTGTCAACCATGGATCGGGTGTTTTCTGTTTATAGCCCAAGGTAACCTTTTCTGTCTCTTTATCGAATTTAAGGACCATAAACTCCCTCTCATCACCGACAGAAAAAAACTCGGAAGGATGATTGACCTTGCGCCATGAAATATCAGAGATATGGAGCAGTCCATCTATGCCTCCTATATCCACAAAAATCCCATATTCTGTGATATTTTTAACAATGCCTTTTAAACACGCTCCCTCAAGCAATATTTTGAGGGTCTCCTCTTTTTTCTTGTTTCTCTCCTCTTCTATTACTTGCCGCCTCGAAACTATCAGGGAGCTCTCAGAGGACTGACCTGAAGACTGGTTGCTAAAACTTTTCGGCGGATGCATTTTTAGTATTTTAAGAGGGATTGTCTTACCGATGAAGGAATCTATATTTTTTATGCCTTTTAAGTCAACCTGAGAGGCTGGCAAAAAGGCTTTTATATCAAAGACATCAACGAACAGCCCTCCTTTGGTCTTCCCAAGCACCTGCCCCTCTGTCACTGAGTTTGTATTATAAATATGCGCAAGTTTTTCCCATGTCCGTATCTTTACAGCCTTTTCCTTCGAAAGGATTACGCCTCCCTGCTCTTCGAGCTTTTCTATATACACCTCAATTATATCGCCTTCCTTAATAGAGAGGAGTTCCCCTTCCGAAAACTCACTAAGTGGTATTGCCCCCTCTGATTTATACCCTATATCAACGACTATCTCATCAGACCTAACAGCGATAACCCTTCCGTTAGCTATAGCCCCCCTTTCAATCTTGAGCACAGACTCAGTATATAGACTTTCAATATCTTTTGTTTCTTCCACTATATTGTGGGTATCCATTATCTCCCAAGCCTCCTATATCTTTTATTCTTTCTCGTATCTCATATATAATCCACTCCGGGGTAGATGCACCGGCAGTAATGCCCACTCTTGCTTTATTCTTGAACCAGTCCTCCCTCAATTCAGAAGCGGTTTCAATATGATAGGTAGGGACGGATAACGAGTTGCAAAGATGAGCAAGTTGAGAGGTGTTAGCACTGTTTTTACCGCCGGCAACAATCAGTATATCAACCTTTGCCGCTATCTCTTTTGTTTCTTTAAGCCTAAGTGCGGTAGAATTGCATATTGTATTAAAAATTTTCAACTCATCAACCTTATCCGTTATACTTCCGACAAATTCTTTCAACAGGCTGGGAGGCTGAGTAGTCTGTACAACAACCCCTACCCTTTTCTTGAGTTTCACCCTTTCAAAGTTTGAATTTAAGACTACCACATCTTCACCTGCATAACTAATAAGTCCCTTAACCTCTGGATGCTCACTGTCGCCGAGCAGAACTACTTGATAACCTTCACCCGATAAAAGTTTAGCATATTGTTGAGCTTTTTTAACAAATGGGCATGTTGCATCTATAATTTTATATTCTTTTTTTGAGAGTTTCTTTTGCAATTCAAGGGGGATTCCATGCGTCCTGATGATAAGAGCCTCAATATCTTCGTTATCAATTTCGTCTGTCGGACATACGGCTGCAGAACGAAGCTTTGCGATAACCTGCGGATTATGTATCAACGGACCCAAAGTAAAGACATTGTTCTGTTTGCTGGCAGCTTTAAAGGCTATATTTACAGCCCTCTTAACCCCAAAACAAAAGCCAGCCCTTTTAGCGATTAATATTTCTTCAAAAGCCATAACTGTGCAGAAATTAATCCTACTATAAAAAAGCTAAGTGGAATTCCTAATTTTCGAGTATGACATTTTCTTTAATCTATTATGCCGATAGATGGCATATCTGTTTCATTATAAAACAATTTAGGATTTATTTTCTGCTTCAACAAAGAGAAAAAAGAGAAGCAAAAGAAGGTTGAGCAGCGCAGATTTCCAATTGAGACTTGATTTCATATCGCAGAAAGTGCGATTTTAAATGGCAGAAGAATTTTAAAGTTCATTAAGTATTTAGGATAGATCAGTAGTGTCCGGCAAGCAACTTGAAGTATTGATAATACAATATTTTTATTGGTCATGTTTTAAAAGGTTTTTGAAGTCATTCCTGCGAAGCTTGTCCCTGCAGGCAGTAAGCAGAGAGCAGGAATCCATGGTTTCCCGCGAAAGTGTGAATCCAATTCTTTATGCCTGGATGCCCGACTAAAGACCACCGACTGCAAACTTCGAGGGCGGCTTCGGGCATGACAAAGATAAAAAACAGCAATTAATAAACAGACACTATATAGGTAATAATCAAGTAAAGTCCGAAAATGGGAACACTCAGCCGAAAAATAGAGTTAGACCTGCAAACCGCTCTATTTATCTGTCATTCCGAACACCCAACGGGTGTGAGGAATCTTTAAGTTAAACAATAAGATTTCTCGCTCTGCTCGAAATGACAACTTTCTATCTCTATTTTTCGGCTCAGTATATATAGTTGCAAAAAAACTTAGAGGCTAAAGCTGTAAATATATATTTAAAAATATGAGCAACCTTTACCTTATTGACGGCAATTCATACTTCTATAGGGCGTATCATGCGACAAAAGGGTTGAGCAGCTCAAAGGGCTTGCCCACTAATGCCGTTTATATATTTACAAATATGATTTTCAAGGTTCTTAGGGAAAAGAAGCCCGATGCAATCGCTATAGCACTTGATACCCCTGAGCCTACTGAAAGGCATATCATATACGACAATTATAAAGCCCAGCGCCCTGAGACTCCACATGACCTTATTATGCAAATACCTCACATAAAGGAAATAATCAAGGCTTTTTGCATAACAACATTTGAGATGCCAGGTTACGAAGCAGACGACATCATATGCACTATTGCCCTCAAGGCTGCTTCAGCCGGCGTCAATGTTTTCATTCTAAGCGGAGATAAAGATATAATGCAGATAGTTGGAAAAAATATAAAGATTTATGACCCTATGAAAAACTTGCTGATTGATGAACAAGAAGTGCTAAAGCGCTTCGGCGTCTCCCCTGATAAGATTCCTGAGATAATGGCTTTGTCAGGCGATGCGGTGGACAATATTCCGGGAGTTAAGGGCATAGGCGAGACAACTGCAAAGGCATTATTAAAAGAGGCAGGCGGACTGGATGATCTTCTTAACAACCCTGAACTTATCAGCAGCAAAAGACTCCAAAGTCTCATAAAAGATAATATCGAAACTATAAAGATGTGCAAGGCACTGGCAACATTAAACCGCAACCTACCTTTAGAATACAATCCACATGAATTATTACTAAAAAACCCTGACTGGAATGAACTGCTTGAACTTTTTAAGAAGTTTGAATTCACCAGCCTGATTAAGCTAATTCCCTCAGACAGGCATACCCCTCGAGGCAACTACTATGCCATAACAGAGAAAAGCGAGTTGCTCACCTTTCTTGGGAGGGAATAATGGAACAACAGTCCTTGTTTCAGGAATTTTCTGCTATCAACACCCCTGTTGAGAGAAAGAAATCCGCTATTTCAACATTCGATTCCATTTCCTTTGATGTTGAGACAACAGGCAATGACCCTATATCTAACCAGATTGTCGGGATAGCTTTATGCAAGCAAAAAAGCACTGCCTGCTATGTCCCATTGAGACACTTGAATCCCCCAAACGTCCCGGATGCCTTGTTAATTCTTAAAGACACCCTCGAAAATGAACAGATAGCCAAAATAGGGCATAACCTTAAATTCGATATCCTAGCGCTTAGACAGGAAGGCATTAATGTAGCAGGCAGGCTTTATGACACTATGGTTGCATCATACCTGCTTAACCCCAACAAACAGGGGCACAGCCTCGAGGATGTTGGAATAGAATACCTCAATCATAAGAAAAGACCCTTCAAGGAGGTGCTTGGAAAATACAGAAGCTTTGCAGAGGTTCCCCTTCATGAAGCCGCTCAATACGCTGCTGAAGACGCAGAATTGGCTATGGAACTTAAGGATATACTTTTTCAAAAATTAGAGGCCGAGGGGCTCGAAAAACTTTATTTCGATATCGAGATGCCACTGATTTATGTGCTTGCGGATATGCAGCAGTCTGGAATAAAAATAGATGCCTCGCTCCTTCATAATCTTTCAAAAGAGCTGGATAGGGAACTCGAAAACCTCCGTTTGAAAATACACAGGCTTGCAGGGAAAAGCTTCAATATCAACTCATCTCAGCAGTTGAGCAAAATACTTTTTGAAGATATGGGTTTGAAGTCTGGCAAAAAAACAAAGACAGGACACTCAACCAGTGTCGAGGTGCTGCAGCAGCTTGCCGTTTTTCATGAACTGCCCGCTGAGATCTTAAATTACAGGTCATTGTATAAGCTCAATACAACATATATCAATACGCTCCCGAATCTTATTAACAAAAAAACCGGAAGGATACACACATCATTTAACCAGACTGCTACCGCAACAGGCAGACTTAGCAGCAGTGACCCAAACCTGCAAAATATCCCTATACGCGGGGAATTGGGAACAAGAATAAGACAGTCATTTATTGCAGAAGAGGGCTTTCTCTTAATTTCTGCTGATTACTCCCAGATTGAGCTTAGGATACTGGCTCACATGAGCAGAGATGAAGGTCTCACTGAAGCATTTATTAAAGGAGCCGATATTCACACAAGGACTGCTGCCAAGATCTTTAATGCCTCTCCTGAGTCCATCTCGCCCGATTTAAGAAGAGTCGCTAAAACAGTAAATTTCGGCATAATTTATGGGATAAGCCCTTTTGGACTCTCCGAATCCCTTGGCATAACCCCAAAAGATGCAGCTGACCTAATAGAAAGTTATTTTGTCAAGTATCCCGATGTGCGGGCGTTTATAGATAATACCTTGCTGGAAGTAAGAAAAAAAGGCTTCGCTGCTACCCTACTGGGCAGGAAAAGAAGTATTCCAGAAATCAACAGCTCAAATACAAACATCAGACAGCAGGCTGAACGAATGGCGGTCAATACCCCTATTCAGGGAACTGCCGCAGATTTGATAAAGATAGCAATGAACCGGATATTCATGAGGCTCACCAAAGTAGGATTTAAGACAAAGATGATCCTCCAGATACATGATGAACTCCTCTTTGAAGCCCCTCTTAATGAGGTTGAAAATATAAAGAAACTTGTAAGACATGAGATGGAAACAGCGCTGGAACTTTCAGTGCCGCTTCTAGTTGATATCCGCACGGGTAAAAACTGGGCTGAGGCAAAATAATGATGTAGAAGACAGAAAAGAAAAGGGCGGAATCTTTAGCGAAGCTACTTAGAGTCTGTTTATAAGCAAAAGACTTAAATTTATGTTATAATTCTTGACTCTTAAAAATCAGTTACTATTGCCTTATTAAGCAATGTAAAACTATTAACCTTTGATAAACTTGTAAATGCTAGAATTTTTAGCTATACATAAATTAAATTATGTATCATTTCGGATAGCGAAGCTCATTGGGAATCCTTTTTTGCAGAAAGATTCTGGACAAGACGGAATGACTGAAATAAGGAGACCTTGCAGCAAGCTACAGGGAATTAAAATTACTACAAATGGAGAGTACTATCGATGAAAACTAAGACTGGAAAAAGGCGTGAACTGCTTCTGGGAGACGATG
>JBBIIV010000041.1:5362-14931 GCA_037446295.1 Nitrospirota bacterium | reverse complement strand
TAAATTGCTACCTTTTAGTGAATGAAGATTGAATTATTTATTTACTGAAGCAAGATATACTTTCAAATTCTTTTTTTTTAATTTATAATTAATCGTTATCATCAACAAGCTATTTATAGTTTAAAAAACACAATTTATTGGTAATTTTTTTCAAATACATCAGCGCCTAACTAAAAATTATATAGGGGGTAGGATGCAATGGGTGTGATAACTTCCGATGATGTAAGATCATTTATTAAAGAACTGAGGGATTTACCGACGCTGCCGGTGCTATTCAGAAAGATACTGAGCATCGTTAACTCCGACAGGTCATCTGCTGAGGATCTATATTATATAATTTCACATGATCAGTCGCTGGCAGAAAAGGTAATGAAAGTGGCAAATTCTCCCCTTTTCGGGCTTTCTGGTCAGGTAAGGGATATCAAACATGCAGTTATGCTGATGGGATTTGACAGGCTTAAATCTATTGCACTCGGAATGACCGTTATGAATGTATTCCCCCCCCAAAGCTCGTTTAATATTAAAAAGGTATGGATTCACAGTTATGAGGTGGGCTTTATCGCGGCATCATTTTCTGAGGTCGTATTTATTACGAGTCCCAGGGAAGCGTTCATATCTGGACTGCTGCATGATATCGGTAGGATTATCTTTTATAGGCTTGATCATAAAAAATTTTTACAGATACCATTAAATGATGATATGTTGATTTTTGAAAGAGAAAACTTTGGCTGCACACACCCTGAGGCAGGCGCGTGGTTTTTGGAGGAAGCCGGCATTCCTGAAGAGATAGTTTTTTGTGTTAGATATCATCATCACCCCTCGGAAGCGAAAGAATATAAACATGCTGTTTCAATCATCGCATTGGCAGAGGGTTTGTCACGGCAATTTAGTCCGAGGATTGAAGATGACGGCATATGGACAGAAGAACTAAGCGCTATACTTCTTGAATTATCTATCAAAGATGAGGAAAGAAGATTTATCTCAGAAAGAATAAATGCTGCGAAAACCGAAATAGAAAGATTTTTTTTATATTAAATTATTTCATTTTAGTGTATAGCTTTTTTATTTGTCAAAAAAATGGCTTTTTTAAAAAAGGGGATATAATGACATCAAGAGAAATTATCTTAAAGACATTGGAGCTTCCTGCAGTTCCAGTGGTGGCGGCAAGGGTTATTCAGCTTATAGATAATCCAAACACTTCAATTGATGACCTTCAGAAGTCAATTATGGCAGATCAAGGCATGACATCAAGGATATTAAAGATTGCTAATTCCTCCTTTTATGGGGTGAGACAAAATATTGACACCCTCTCGGAAGCCCTCTCGATCTTGGGATTAAAGGTTACAAGATTGATTGTCCTTGCAGCGGCAACCCGTGGGATATATAAGAAATTTGGGGCGGTTGAACAGAAACTCTGGGAGCATAGCCTTGGAGTTTCGATTGCGGGGGGAATTGTAGCTGGGGAGACAGGGAATGTTAAGAGAGAAGAAGCTGTCGTGGCAGGGCTTTTGCATGATGTAGGTAAGGTGGTAATAAATAATAGTTTACCTGATAAATTTGCTCAGATCGTCAAAAAAGTTGATGAAACAAGGCTATGCTCAGTAAATGTTGAAGAAGAAATATTAGGCTTTAATCATGCAGAAGCAGGCCATCTGCTCGGGAAAAAATGGGGATTCCCTGATGCATTATGCGAGGCTATACTCAAACATCATAGTCCCGATACCCAAATTTCTGAGTATTTTGAACCATATTATGCTGCTCTGACCGGGACGATCGCTATATCTGACGCCATTTGCGTCGGATTAGGAGTTGGCTATATAAACCTGATGCCCGAGATTAATTTAGGGGTTGAAAAATGGATAAAAAATCTCGGTATTTCAGAAAAAATTTTGGAGGAAATAACAAGCATTTTCAAAGAGCGTTACGTGCTTGAAAAAATGGCTTATTATTAAAATTTCTTATGCCTGTTGAACCGACAAAAAAGGTCTTTGAACCTCCCCGTATCATAAAGAGGGAGGAAAATCCGGGCAGTCCATCCCGTAAAAAGCAAAAACCCCCAAAAAAACAGAAAGAAGGGGAAGCAAGAAGGATAGACATAAGGGTCTGAATATGCTCAATAAATTCATAAGGTTAAAAGATAGTAAAAAAAAGAGTGAAAATATTCTAGCCTTTCAGCTTGCAGAGGCAAATGAGATTACAGATATTCTTATAAACAGAATTGAAGAAAAAATTAACACATTACGAGAACTGGAAATCGCTGTCGACAAAAAAATAGCCATTCTCGAAAAACTTCTCCAGAGAGCTGAATCCCTGAAAGCGCCTTCCTTTATTAGAGATGATAGATATGACGAAATTATTTATCTTAAAACCAAAGGATTGAGCCTCGAAGAAATATCCAAACTTCTTGATATCCCTTTAGGGGAAGCTGAACTTATCGTGAACTTAAAAAGCAGTCGTAATTGTCAGGCAAATCTTTCCAGATAGGAAAATTCTTCCCTTCCTTTAATTAGAGTTTGTTTCATATCTGTCCAAAATAAATCCATCGATATACTGCAACTACTAAGGATATGATACGATTTTTGAAGCCAAAGCCACGGGTAACCTTAATGATGCTGAAGACGAAGCGGAAGCCCCAGTCTCTACTTTTGCAATTAAAATGACACAGAACCTGTATTTATAAACAGACTCTATTTAATGCTCGGCTCACTGCAATTTAATTAGATTTTTTATAGCTATTTTCATCTGGCATCAAGATTGCTTTAAATATTTCCATGAATAAAGCGATATACATAGCTCTCTCTGGTGCGGTATTGAGACACTTGCAAATGGACATCATTTCTCAAAACCTCGCAAATGCCGATACCGTCGGATACAAAAAGGACAAGATATCTTTTAATGATTATCTTGTACCTAGCGATATAATGAGCCCCGAACCAGAATTCAGGGCAATGAGTTATCATTCTCCCCTCATAACCGACTTTTCCGAAGGAAACATTATAAGGACTGGCAACTCCCTAGATATTGCAATAGAAGGCAAAGGCTTTATAGCCCTTGAAGGTGGGCGCTATACAAAACGCGGTGATTTGAAAAGAGATAAAGATGGTTATCTGACTACACAAAACGGCATTAAGGTTATGGGGGAAAAAGGACCGATTAGGCTGCCAGAGGGCACTGTTGAGATTAGCCCTTCAGGTTCAATATCTGTAAATAAGGTTGAGGTGGATGTCATTAAGATTGTTGATTTTACAAATATACAAAACCTCTCTAAAGCAGGCGAGAGTATTTTTCTCTCTATCGAGCAAGGCTTAAAGGCAAGCTCAGAGGTAAAACAGGGATATCTGGAGACATCAAATGTAAGTGTTATTAAAGAGATGGTAAAGATGATTCAAACATTAAGGGAGTATGAGACATATCAAAAGGCAATACAGACCTTTGATGAAGCGGCAGCAAAGATAAACAATGAGATGGGGAGGTTATAAATGATCAGGTCATTGTTCACAGCAGCTACAGGGATGGAGGCTCAGAAGCTGAATATAGATGTTATAGCCAACAACCTTGCCAATGCCAATACTGTAGGCTTTAAAAAAAGCAGGGCTGATTTTCAAGAGCTTATATATCAAAGTCTAAAGTCTCCTGGAGCAGCATCCGCTGAGGGCACTCAGGTGCCTACAGGCATTCAGGTAGGTCTTGGAGTCAAGCCGGTTGCCGTCCAGAAAATGTTCGACCAAGGGGACTTTGTTCATACAGGGAATAACCTAGACATTGTAATAGAAGGGGAAGGGTTTTTTCAAATCTTGTTGCCTGACGGCACTATAGGATATTCCAGATCGGGATCTTTTAAGTTGGACAACGAAGGACGGATAGTAAATTCCGACGGCTATCCTATGGAGCCCGGTATTACCATTCCTGCTGATACATTGAGCATAAGTGTAAGTTCTGATGGAAAGATTTCCGTGCTTCAACCTGGGAGCATTACACCTGTAGAGGTTGGGCAGATAGAGCTTGCGCGCTTTATAAATCCGGGCGGCTTAAAGCCGATAGGGAAAAACCTATTCCTTGCTACTGATTCATCAGGTGAATCGACTACAGCCAATCCTTCTACAGAAGGCTTGGGCACCATAAATCAAGGATTTATTGAATTAAGCAATGTGAATGTGGTCCAAGAAATGGTGAATATGATTATTAGCCAGAGGGCGTATGAGATTAATTCCAAGGCGGTCCAAGCTTCGGATGATATGCTCCAGATAGCCAATAACCTAAAGAGATAAAATCTTTTAAGGTCATGGAAGGCGGCAAAATGAAAAAAATATCCAGAACACAAGTTAAAATGGTCTGTATAACAGTTACTGCCGCTGTGATTACAGCGCTTTTACCTTCTGTTTGTCTTGCAGGTTCTTATGACCTTAATGACATACTAAAGACATATCTAAAGAAAAACTACCCCTGGGCAGAAGTAGAGATTTCTGAACTATCCGCAAGCGAACCTATCCATGCAATGCCTGTAAGAATTTTCATTGAAAAAGGTCCGCCAGGTAAAACCTTATTCTTGCTGGAATTTGAAAGTAGCAAAAGAATTCAAGTTGCTGCAAATATCAAGGCGTATGACTGGGTCGTAATAACAAGCAAGGCATTGAGAAAAGGGCATCATATTAGTCAGGCAGATGTCTATTCAACACTGATTAATATAACGAAGATTCCCAGAGGTGCAATAACAAGAATCGAGAATGTTGTAGGCAAGCAGCTTGAGCGTTCAGTAAACATCAATACGCCCTTGGTCGATATGATGGTTAAAGCAGGGACTCTCGTCAAAAAGGGGCAAATGGTTTTTATTGTTATTGAATCACCGAAGTTTGCTATCAGAACAACCGGTGAAATAAGGGCAAATGCTTATGTGGGAAGTCAAGCAAAGGTTATCAATCTTGCTTCAAAAAAAATCATATCAGGGGTGCTTGTAGATGAAAACACCGTTAAGGTCGAGTTTTAGCCTGCTGGATAAATTTTCGCTATCAAATAAATATATCCTGCTTGCGATTTTGAGCATGTTATTTCTACTGACATCATGCGCTACTACCCCAGAATTACCTCCGCCTCCTCCTAAATATGTCTATCAGGAAGAAAAGATAACCAGACCTTCGGCAAACTCCCTATGGGTTGAGAAAGCAAGTCTGTATGAGGATACAAGGGCAAGAAGACTCAATGATCTTATAACTATCAGGGTCTTGGAAACCATTGCGGGCTCTGGAAAGGCTGATACCAAAACAGGCAGAAAGTCAGAAGTTGATGCCAATGTAAATACAATATTCGGTATTCCAAACAATCTCGGACTGAGCAATCTCTTCGGAAAAGGCAATACATTTTCACCCTCAGTAAAAGGCTCTATGGAAAGCGACTTTGAAGGCAGCGGTCAAACCAACAGGGAAGGAAAATTGATAGGCACTATTACAGCAAAAGTAGTTGAGGTAATGCCAAATGGGAATCTTGTTATAGAATCGAGAAAGGAAATCACTATAAATCACGAAAAACAGATACTCGTTCTGAGAGGGATGATACGAACCGAAGATGTAATGGTTGATAATACGGTATTAAGCAGCAAAGTGGCAAACGCTGAAGTGTTTTTTGTCGGAGATGGAATCATTCAGGATAAGCAAAGTCCGGGCTGGCTCGCTAGATTTATTGACAGGGTATGGCCATTTTAAAAAGGCAGTAAGCGCTAAAAAAGCTGCTTCAGAGTTAGGAGTTTATAAGCATCTCAACACGGATATTAGACACAATGACTATCAAAAAAATTATATCTTTCATTTTATTGCTACTAGCTATTTATTGCTCGCTATTTGCTGAAGTCAGGGCGGAGAGAATCAAAGACATAGCGAGTTTTGAGGGGGTTAGGGAAAACCAGCTGATTGGATATGGTCTTGTCGTAGGGCTTGAAGGAACAGGAGACAAAGGCATCTCAACTATGCAGAGCATAGCGAATATGCTCCAGAGAATGGGATTGGCTGTAAGACCTAACGAAATAAAGGCAAAAAATGCTGCTGCAGTCATGATTATAGCGACATTACCCCCCTTCCCAAAACCGGGCTTAAGAATAGATGCGCTTGTATCAACTATTGGGGATGCCAAAAGCCTTCAGGGTGGAACCCTTTTGATTGCGCCATTGAGGGCGGCAGACGGCAATGTATATGCGCTGGCTCAAGGTCCTGTGTCAATAGGCGGTTTTATAGGGGGCGGGGGCGGCGCCAAGGTTCAGAAAAATCATCCGACTGCTGGCAGGGTGCCAGAAGGGGCACTTATCGAAAGGGACCCCCCATTCACTCTGGGAAGCAATGGCGAACTAAGACTATTTCTGCATAAACCTGATTTCACCACTGCGAGTATAATTTCAAAGAAAATAAACGAAACCCTCCAGTCTGAACTTGCATACACGACAGACCCTTCTTCAATAAAAATTAAAATACCTTCTGCATATAGCAACAAAATTGCTGATTTTATATCTCAGATAGAGGTTATTAATGTCACTGTAGATTTACCGGCAAAGGTTGTCGTCAATGAAAGAACAGGGACTATAGTCATAGGCGATAATGTAAAGATATCCCCTATTGCCGTAGCTCACGGCAATCTCACAATAGAGGTCAGAACGGAATATCAGGTCTCCCAGCCTCCTCCATTTGCCCCTCCTGGGGCTGAAACTGTCGTCGTTCCAAAGCAGGAGGTCAAGGTAAAGGAAGAAAAGGCTTCACTTGTGCAGGTATCAGGCGTTACTCTTGGCGAGATAGTCAAGGCATTAAATGCGCTTGGGGTGACCCCAAAAGATTTAATCTCAATCCTTCAGGTTATGAGAAAGTCAGGCGCTCTAAAGGCAGAACTGGAGATAATGTAAATGTCTATCCATGATATATCATCAAGATATTCAAAACCCCTTGAATCCCTTAAAGATAGACAGGACACTGAGTCTATTAAGGCAGTGGCTAAAGAGATGGAGACCCTTTTTGCGTATGAATTAATCAAAGCCATGAGAAAAACTACTGGAGAATTTTCAAAAGGCGGGCTTGGCGGCGATATTTATTCCACCCTGTTCGATATGGAACTCGCAAGGCTTTGCGCAAATCAAGGACTTGGCATCAAAGAAATGCTCATTAGGAGTCTTGATAAGGAAAAATACTTGCAAAAACCCGCCGAAAATATTCATAATGACTTGGAAAACCCTGATTTGTCATAAAATTAAAGAAATATTCATTAAATTCCGATAATAAAATAAAAGCCTTATAAAGGGGGGATAAAGGTGAAAATTTATAATAATAAACCGCCGCAGCTGCAGGATTTAAACCAGAATGTCCAGAAACTTGCAAAGCCAGAGGCAAAGGAAGCTACACAGACAACCGCTGCTAAATCTTCCTCATCCGACAGGATTGATATATCATCAAGGGCAAGGGAGATAGCTGAACTCATGTCTGCGCTCAGCCAGATGCCTGATGTGAGGGCTGAAAAAGTTGCCGAAATCAAAAAAGCGATTGAAGCAGGCAATTATGACATTAATCCTGCAAAGATAGCCGAGAGCATTCTGAACGAAATATGACCACTGCTGATAGCATAAAGAATATCTTAAAAGAACAGATAAGCGCTTATAATATGTTACAGACTGTTTTACAGCGCGAGAAGATATGCCTTATTAATCTCAATCATTCCGAGATCGAGGTCTGCTCGAAGGAAAAGGATACCATCTTAATGAGACTGAGATTGCTCGAGGAGGAGAGAAAAAGGCTTCTGGATAAGTATTCTTCACAAAAAGGCTTATTCGGCGGCATCAATCTCAATACCCTCTCAAGGGACACCGGCGATGATTCTTTTGAGGAAATGCGTCTTCAGATTATCTCTCTGATTCAGAGTATAACAGAGCTTAATGAATTCAACAGAATATTCATAGACCGCTCTGCTGTTTTTTTTAAAAATGCGTTGGCTTTTCTTGATTCAGCAGGGATGAACATAAATCTTTCTCAGAAAATCCAGATGGTCTCAAAGGAGGTCTAGTTGTCTATACTTGGGATGCTCGATATCGGCAAAATGGCTCTTTACACCAATATGAGAGCCTTAAATGTTGTCAGCCATAACATTGCCAATATTAATACGCCCGGATTCAGCCGTCAAGAAGCCTTGCTTTCGACCGCAACACCTGTTCTGGGTAAAGGCGGCATGATAGGCAGAGGCGTTGTTTTCTTAGGCATAAGAAGGTCTTATGAGAGCTATATACAGTCTCAACTCCTAAGCCAACATCAGAATTACGGCAGATCATATTCCCTCAGA
The DNA here is from genome assembly GCA_037446295.1 of Nitrospirota bacterium. Classification (GTDB taxonomy): domain Bacteria; phylum Nitrospirota; class Thermodesulfovibrionia; order Thermodesulfovibrionales; family Dissulfurispiraceae; genus DYHD01. The sequence goes on along the minus strand of JBBIIV010000041.1, from coordinate 6,633 downwards.
GAGACTTACAGCAGGATCGAACAGATATTCAATGAGTCAAAGGACTTCGGACTCTCGAAATCACTAAACGATTATTTCAACGGATGGCATGAGGTAGCTTCAAATCCTGAAAGTTCTGCCCAGAGGGTTGTCCTGCTTCAAGGGGCTCACGCCCTCGTTAGCTCAGCCAAAAAGATAGAGCAAGACTTGCTGGACAACATCCGTTATATAAATGAAGAATTAGATAATTTAGCCATAAGAATAAATAAGATTGCCTCAAATATCGCTACACTAAACGATAAAATATTGCAGATAGAGGCAGGCGGCACCGGCACAGCCAACGATTTCAGGGATAAGAGGCAGCTCCTTATGAATGAATTGGGAGAGCTTGTTGATTTTATCTCTTATGAGGACGATTTTGGTTCAATAACCATAATGGTGGGGATGAGAAATCTTGTTTATCAAATCAAGGCAAATGAATTATCAACAAAGCTTAATGAAAACGGCAATAAAGACATATATCTTGACGGTATGAACATAACAAGATATATCGAAAAAGGTAGAGTAAGCGGCTTGCTCGATGCCAGACAGGAAATCCAGGACGATATACAAACAAAATTCCGCAGGCTGATTGCCTCTCTAATTAATGAAATAAACATACAACACCGTCAGGGTTATGGTTTAGATGCATCCTTTGGGAATGATTTTTTTGGACCTCTCAGCCTTTCTTCCAAAGACTTTTCAGCAGGAGCAGACATTACCTCTGCAATAATAACAGATTACACAGCGTTGACACTCGATGAATACGATATTACCTTCGATTCGGCAAATAACTACTATGTAACTAACAGAACTACAGGCTCAGTTGTGTCTACAGGTTTATACAGTTCTGGCGCTGCCATTGCATTTGAGGGCATAAGTATAACTATCACCGGCGCAATTACTTCCAATGATAGGTTCTTTGTCAGCCCGCTTACAAATGCTGTCAGAAATTTTCAGGTTATGCTTTCAGATCCCAAGAAAATAGCAGCATCTTCCACAGATTACGAACTCCCTGCCAATAATGTAAATGCACAGGCAATTATAAATCTCTCACAGAACACGATAGGAGATCTTGGCAGCCTGTCCTTTGCAAATTACTACAGAGGCATGGTTTCTGAAGTTGCCTCCTTTGCCGCTGCATCGAGGGACAGTTATTCATTTGAAGAAAATCTCCTGATGGAAATATCTATCAGACGGGAGTCAATCTCAGGTGTTTCATTGGATGAGGAAGCGGTTAATATGATTAGGTT
>JBBIIV010000041.1:0-5262 GCA_037446295.1 Nitrospirota bacterium | reverse complement strand
AGTTTTACAGAGATGACCATATCCTCTGTCGCCGATACACTCAATAGGATAAAGGAACTGACTCTTACGGGCGTAAGCGGTTCTCAGGATGCTCTCGGCAGAAGGTCTATAGGTAGCGAGGTAGCACAGTTGAGAGACCATCTCTTAAAACTTGCTAACAGCAAATTTAGAGACAGATACATGTTTTCAGGCTACAGGACTGATATCCAATCTTTCAATCCCTCAACTTATGATTATCAAGGTGACGAAGGATATATCAATGTATTGATTGATAAAGAGGCTGCTGTTCCTATCAATATACCCGGTTCCCACGCATTCGCATATACAATTGCCGCTCCAGAACAAATCAGGCTCAATGATGGCAGGTATATTCACTATATACCTGCCATAGGGACAACAATAACGGTAGAGATCAGAGATACAGATAATATTACTGTTCTGGATACATTCAGTTTCTCTAACATTATGCAGATGAGCGATATCTTAACTAATGCTCTCAATAATAATGACCTAACTAGAATAAATGCCATGATTAGACCCTTTGAGCGTGCTTTCGCTAATATCATAGATCATCAGGCTTATGCAGGGGCAATACTCAACCGCATGGACAATCAGGTTGCAAACAATCAGGACAGCACCCTGAATTTGAGAACTGTTCTTTCAGAAACAGAAGATGTTGATTTGGCTAAGGTAATAAGCGATATAGCAAAAAATGAGACGGCTATACAGGCTTTAAGACAGTCATCCGTTAAACAGCTTTCCCAATCTTTATTTGATTTCTTAAGATAATGCTCGTCCTAACGAGAAAAGTATCCGAATCCATAAAATTAGGCGATGATATAACCTTAACTGTGATAGAAATAAACCCAACCCATGTGAAGCTTGGGATTGAAGCCCCTTCCTCAATGAAGATTTACCGCAAAGAGCTTTACGACAAAATAAAACTCGAAAATATCCTTGCATCAGCCTTGAGCATAGATGAATTTGCAATGATAAAAGAGGGGTTAAAAAAAAATGATTAGTATCAAGACCTCACGATTCGGCGTTGTTGAGATACCTGAAGAAAAAATTATAGATTTCCCCGAAGGCATTCCGGGTTTTCAGCAGATCAAGAGATATATATTGATGGACTATAAAGACACCCCGCTAAAATGGCTTCAGGCAGTAGATGATCCTGATGTTGCTTTTATTGTAGTTGAGCCAACGCTTATTAACCCTGATTTCAATGTTTCGGTTGATGAACAGACAAAAACGCTTCTTGAACTCAGAGATGAGGATGACCTTGCAGTCCTTGTAATCATAAGGAGAGAAGGGGATCAAGTGATAGCAAACATGCAATGTCCTTTATTCTTCAATTCAGTTTTGATGCGAGGTATGCAGGCGTGTTTTGACAGCGCAATCTGACTTTTGTAAAATTATCTTGAGTGGAACACAGGGCGCTGGCTCCAAAGCCTCGGATCAAGGGCATCTCTTAAGCCTTCTCCGACAAGGTTATAGCTTAAAACGGTCATAAGTATCGCCAATCCCGGAAAAAGAGAAAGCCACCATGCTACTGTAATATTATCCTTGCCAGAGGTCAGAATGTTTCCCCAGCTTGGCTCAGGTGGTTGAACCCCTAACCCTAAAAAAGAAAGGCTTGATTCAATCAAGATAGCACCTGCGATGCCAAAGGTAGCGGCTACAAAAACAGGCGAGAGGGCATTCGGTAGAATATGCCTGAATATTATTCTTAAATCGCTTGCCCCTATCGTCCTTGCCGCCATAATAAATTCCCTCTCCTTCAATGAGAGAAACTCCGCCCTTACTAGTCTTGCCACATCCATCCAGCCTGTAACGCCAATTACAATCATTATAGTGGAAATGCCGGGTTCGACAATGGCGATCACAGCAAGTATCAAAAAAAAGGTTGGAAATGCGAGCATAACATCCACGAATCGCATTAGGATTGCATCAACAGCCTTTCCGTAATAGCCGGCTACAGAGCCTATCAGGCTGCCGATAAGGATCGCTATGCCGACAGCGATAAAGCCAACCTTGAGGGAAACCCTGCTTCCCCAAATCATTCTTGAAAGGACATCCCTCCCCAACTCGTCAGTCCCAAATGGATGAGAAAGGCTAGGAGGCGAAAGGACATTATAAACATCTATCTTCATCGGGTCATAAGGGGCGATAATCGGAGCCAATAAGGCAACTGAAGAAAGGATTAAAATAACGAACAAACCTACAACAGAAAGGCGGTTTTTCCTGAATTGTTTCCAGATTATATCGAGCATTGTATTTTTAAAGGCGAGTAAGTAAGTTTGTTTTTAACTCTTTAACCCCTACCATTTGCATATCTATATCAACTCGTAGCTATAGTAGCTACTTTGAGAAGTTAAAGTCAAGAATTCTTGAAATGGAAATAAGGGTGGGTGCAGAGTTGCCCCCTTTTATAGCAAACTGGAAGAGTTTTTATGTAACATAGTATATGAGCATATAGGCAAAAAGTATTAGTGTAGCGCCAAGCACGGTGAAGCCAATCGGCATTTCCCTGATGATATCGCCCGGATAAACAGCAACCTCTTTCTTGATTCTCTCCTGAAGCCTTGCCTTTGTATCGCCGGTAGCTATCATGACCAAAACTGAATCAAAAGTGATCCTTGCTGCAGCTTTTGGGTTTTTGATTATCCATGTGACCAAAGAAGGTATGGCTGAAAATATGACAGCATTCCACATGGCGCCTAAAATGCTGAGCGGATTCCTGAGCACCCACATAAATGCATTAGCTCCTTTTCTATAAAACCAGTCAAGTTCAAGATTTGTTGCCCTCATTTCAGCAGGGAATACGCCAGCCCTTACAAGTAGAACATAAGCTAAAATGCCAAATAAAAGAAGCTGAGATGTTGTCACAACATGCGATGCTGTGTAGGGATCAAAATCAACAGCATAGGGCAAAAGACTATATAAAGGCCCTGGCATAACACCTATAAAAATACATAAGAAGGCGGTTACGCCCATAGCTATGAGCATATGAATTGGAGCCTCTTTAGTGCGGATGCCTGAATCATGGGCAAAAAACGCGTGATAAGGAACTTTAATGCCGGCATGTTCAAGGACGCCGACTGATGCAAAAAGGAGCATTAGCCATATTATTGTCATCCCTCCCATAGCAGCAGACTCAACGACCATTGACTTGCTCACAAAACCGCTGAAAAGCGGAAAAGCCGATATAGAGAGAGCACCTATAATGCAGAAAATAGCAGTCAGGGGCATACTTTTATAGAGCCCTCCAAGGTCAGTGCAATTAATCTTTCCCGTCCTATAAATGACCGCACCCATAGACATAACAAGAAGAGCCTTATATAAGATATGGCAGAATACATGTGAGATCGTGCCATTTAATGATAATTGAGTTCCTATCCCGATGCCGACCACCATATAACCAAGCTGATTAATAAGACTGTAAGAAAGGACTTTTCGCAAGTTATTCTCAACAACGGCAAAGAATATCGGAAAAACAGTCATTACAGCGCCGACCCATATAAGTATTTCTGCTCCAGGGAAAGCCCTTGCAAGGACATAAACTGCTGTCTTTGTTGTAAAAGTCCACATGAATACGCCGCCTGTTGGAGTTGTTTGGGGGTAGGCATCTGGAAGCCATGAATGAAGCCCTGGAAAGGCACAATTTATACCAAATCCAATCAATATAAGCCATGAACCCATATTATTTAAACCGATATATCCAAACTCAAGAGAACCCGTTTCCACGACATGCATAAACATTCCGATCAAAAGGCATAGTCCGCCAAATATATGAACAATGAGATACCTCATCCCGGCGCCATAAGATTCTTTTGACTTATTTGACCAAACAAGAAAGGTTGCGCTTAAAGCCATTATCTCCCAGAAAATAAATAGGGTGATCAAATCGCCTGCAAATACAACCCCTATCGCAGAGCCACCGTAGCAAAGCGCTGCTATATGTTGCGAGTTTTCCTTAACATGGATTGAATACAAAAGGGCAATAAGTGTTATCAAATGGTAAATATAACCAAAGAAAAGGCTTAGTTTATCAACCTTTGCCAACACAAGATTATAATCAAGAAAACTTACTGTCCAATGAATACCTTCTGGGATATTAATAAGGTTGAAGAAACCAACAATTGGTATAAAAAGTAGATATATACTTTTAAGCCTTCCTCTAAAAAGAGGGATAAGCAATGCTCCAAAAATGAATATTAATGCAGGAGGATATATATTAGTCATAATAATCCTCCTTCCTTTTTATAATCGGTCTGAGAATATACTTAGCAACGAGAATCAAACCGACAAAAGCAATAAATCCAAAGGCACCGTAAAAGAAAGGATATTCTTCCCATCTGAAAATTATATGTTTATGAACAAAAAATTCTGCTATAAGAGATAAGCCAATGAGTATATAGAAAGCCCAGAATAATTTATTTACCTTTTTTGCATCATCAAAAAAATCCTTCTCTTCCATCTGTAATCCCTCTCCTTTTTAGCTTCTTATAAAAATAAAGGCAAGATATGCAGAAAGGGTCCCTAACACTATATAAAAAACCTTCCTGTAAAACGGATCTGCTTCATGACTCAATTCCATTTTTTCTTCGTGTTTGGCGTTCATCTCTTGCGATAGACCTCCTTCCTATGACCTATCCTTACAATAATTATCGTGCTTTCTTCTTCAAAAATTGCAAAGATAACCCTATATAATTGTATCTCATATCTCCAGAGTCCTTCCCAATTCCCTTTAAGCGATTTGCCCTTGCCTTGCGGGTCAATACTTAAATCTCCTTCTATGTGGTCAAGAATTTTAGCCTTTATCTTGTGGCTTAATCCTTTTAAGTCCTTCTCTATAGATTCCTTATAAACAATCTTATAAGCCAAGCCGTTTCCTCATCTCATTGGATGAAATCAGCTTATCAGAATGGTCATGCAAACGGCTGAGAGCAATTTCATAGTCCTCCTGCTCGTCAAGATAAAGCCTTACAGCCTCTCTCACATAATAACTTTTTGGACGATGCGTCTCCTTCGCCAATTTTTCTAAGCGTCTCTCCGTATCGTCATCTAATCTGACTGCCAGCATTATACAACCTCCTTGTATTCTTTGTATGACAAATTATACAAGTTGTATTTATTGAGTGTCAAGCTCTTAAATAGGGTTTGTTTATAAATTGAAAGGTTACCTTCCCTCTGTCATTCCCGTAAAAACGGGAATGACAAGAACATCTACCTTACTAATATTTCGTGATGAGCCTTCTT
>JBBIIV010000040.1:0-14980 GCA_037446295.1 Nitrospirota bacterium | reverse complement strand
GTTAGTATAAACTAACGCCCTCGTTGGAGGTGCACTTTTTCATGTTAACATTCCCGCGAAGTCATTTCTGCTAAGTTTGTCCCTGCAGGCAGTAAGCAGGGACAAACTTAGCAGAAATGTTAACTTATTTTTACAACTTTTTGAAAATGAACCTAAATTTTTAAACTAAATCCTGCGATAATGGTCAGCATTCGCACAGTTTATAGGCGGATAGATAGATTCCAAGAAAAAACTTGTTTTCATGCCTGTTCCGCAGTTTAAAAAATAGCAAATTATAGCCGTATGTGAGTGATGAATTAGTTATCCATTTGAACCAGTTCTTTCCTATCATCCTTTGGCAACCTAAATCTCGCTACAGATGAAACCAGCGCATCTGATGTATTAGTCAATGTCTTGGATACCTCGGTTAGCTCCTGAACAAGTTTCAGCACTTGCACCGAAACAGCGCTCACATTTTCCATGGATGATGCTACTTCAGATGTAATCTCCTTCTGTCCATCAGCAGCCAAGTTTATCTCAGAGATAATCTTAGTCATATCTGTAATCGTTCTTTCTATTTCTTTGAATGCAGATTCTGTTTCTTCTGCTGTTTTACTCTCCATCTCAACATACTTTGTTTCTTCTTCTAAGTGTTTTGTTACAACAGCTGATTCTGTCTGAACTGAATTAATAATATCCGCAATCTGTTTTGTAGATTTGGACGCCTTTTCAGCCAAACTCCTGATTTCATCTGAAATTATGACAAAGCCCTTGCCCTGTTCGCCTGCCCTTGCGGCTTCGATAGATGCATTAATCGCAAGAATATTCGTTCTGTTAGCAATTTCATTAATAAGGTGAGATATGGTAATAATTTCCATTAGCCTTTCAGACAAGTATTTCATCCGTTTATTAATAGCCTGTATCGTGAGTCTGATCAACTGCATTCCTTCGATCGAACTCTCAACAGCCTTACTGCCGTTGTAGATAGCCGCGAGTGCATTTCTCGATATCTCCTGAGCATTTAATGTTTTATCAGTTATAGCAACAGCGGAATTGGCGGCAGCCGCGACAGATTGGGTAGACTTTTCGACATGCGTCATTTGTGTTCCAGCGCCGTCCTCAAGAGACTTTAAGACATTTATCATTCTAGTGCTTTCACTATTAACGCCTTCGGCAGAATCTCTGACTTTATCTATAAGCTCGGCAAGACCTTCCAACATCAGATTGTAAGCATCGCCAAGAGATCCGAAAATATCTGGAGTAACTTCAGCCCTGATAGTGAAATCTCCCTCAGAAGCAGAACTAAGGATGTCGAGAAATTTGATTATGTTCTCCTGCATCTGCCTCCTTTCTTCATCTGTCTGTATTAGGGTTGTCAATTTATCCATGGTCGTATTGATTGTATCTCCAAGGTCGCCAAACTCATCACGTTTTGTCAGATGTATTCTCACATCATATTTGCCTTCCCTTATATCTGCAAAAGCTGAATCTATCACTCTCAATGGTTTCATTATGCGTCCACGAAACCAAACCATATTAAATACTAATGCAGCTATTGCAAAGAAGCCTAATATATATGTCGGTGCTGTAAATGGCAGATGAGGGAAGACGCCTGCCTCGGCTATATCCACATTAATAATCGCGTTGATATCGCCGACGTTGCCTTTTGTGTGGCATTTAATACATGCGTCAGAGAATTTAATGGGTTGAGCATAGCGGAATGCTCCTGCCTCATATGTATCTACATATTTTTGGTTACGGTCCTCTCTGAAGGCGCTCAAAGCACTAGCCTGAAAACTATCTGGCTTGCTTAAAGGGTTGTCAGCGATTATAGCAAAAGAAATTTGCCTCGTTTTTTCTGAAACACCTTCAACTGCCTCTCCTGCAGCGAGCCTTGCTTCAGATGAGTCGCCAGCCTTGTAAATTTGAGCTTGAATCTTGGAAAACTCTTGTGTAGCAAAAAAATGATTTTTAGCGTTTGGAGTAGTTAAAATCCAGTGTTTAAATGTCAAAACCTCGTTGATAACTATCTCTGCTTCACTCCTTAGATGGTTTTTTTGGATATTAAACCCCAATGCCACCAAGGTTAGCAGCCATATGACGAGTGTAACAAAAAAAACACCGACTATACCAATAACAAGGTCTATTCTTACGCCTTCCTTCTTTGCTTGTTTTTCTTGAGCTTCTTCTACTTTAATTCCCTTTCCCTTCACTGCTCCCTCCTTAATGAGCCTCGATTAAAGCCGCTTAATTATATATTTTTTTTTATTTTAAACCCTCAGTCCTCAAAGGTTGCCCTTAAGATTTCATCTATCGTGGAGATACCCTGTTTGATTTTTTCAATGCCGCTCTGTCTAAGTGTTGCCATACCTAGCCTTATGGCCGCTTTCTTAATCTCCAATGCATTGGCGCCCTGCAGTACCAATTCTTTCAATTCATCCTTTAGAGGCATAACCTCGTATAACGCTATTCTGCCTTTATAACCAGTATTATTGCATTTCTGACAGCCTGCGCCGATGTAGCAGGTGATTTTCTCGGCTTCGTGAGGCGAAACCCCAAGATTAACGAGGGTTGTATCAGAAACCTTTTGTTCTTTTTTACAATTATTGCATATCATTCTAACAAGCCTTTGCGCTGCAACCAAAATGACAGATGATGAGACAAGAAACGGTTCAATCCCCATATTTATAAGCCTTGTAACGGTGGTAGGGGCGTTATTAGTGTGCAGTGTGCTCAAAACTAAATGTCCAGTAAGCGCTGCCTTAACGGCAATCTCTGCGGTCTCGAAGTCCCTGATCTCTCCGACCATAATTATATCGGGGTCTTGCCTCAAAAATGACCTTAAGGTTTGTGCAAATGTAAGTCCAATTTCTTCTTTTATCTGCACCTGATTTATCCCTGGGAAGTTATATTCTACAGGGTCCTCTGCTGTCATGATATTAACTTCGGGTTTATTCAGTTGGGACAAAACTGAGTAAAGGGTTGTTGTCTTGCCGCTGCCAGTAGGGCCTGTAACAAGTATCATACCGTATGGTTTTTTGATTGCTTCAAGAAAATCCGAAAGAGGACCTTCTCCAAATCCAAGTTTCGTTAAGTTAAGTTGGAGGCTTGATTTATCGAGTATTCTTATAACAACCTTCTCGCCAAATATAGTTGGCAAGGTGGATACCCTGAAATCTATTTTCTTTTTTTCTCCCATTTTAAGCTTTATCCGCCCATCCTGAGGCAGCCTTCTTTCAGAAATATCAAGTGTTGCCATAATCTTTACCCTCGATATAAGAGCGTTTTTTATCTTTGCAGGTATTTTCAATATAGGTGACAACACCCCGTCAATCCGATACCTTACTGTCAATTCAGCCTCTCCGGGTTCAAGGTGTATATCGCTGGCGCCTGAACTGATAGCCTGAGAGAAGATATTATTGACTAATCTTATTACCGGCGCATCAATGAGGGTAAGCACATCTTCCACATCTGTTTTGACTTCTTCGAGAGCTACATCGCTGAGAGCGCTATCGATAATATTGCTCAAATCATCTTTTGAAGAAGAACCGTTATCAGGTTCTGGAAGGCTTTTTTGTGTCTTTTTCTTTGGGTAAAGGGCTTCTATTGCATCTAGAATCTCTGATTCAGCAGCTACACATACTAAAATATTCATTCCGGTAAGAAATCTGATATCATTTATCGCAAATCTATTGGAAGGATCGGATATGGCTATTGTAAGGGTATTTTCTTTTTTGGCGACTGGGATAACCTGATTTTTAACTACAAATTCATAAGGAATTAGTTTTAGCAGAGAAGCATCAATTTTTATGCCTCCAAGGCTTATTACCGGAGCTCCATGCTGCTTGCTTAAAGCATCCAACAAAACTTCCTTCGTTATATATCCTAATTTAAGCAGAGCCTGTTCAAGCCTCTTTCCTTCGCGCTTCTGAATGTTCATAGCGCTGAGAAGCTGCTCTTCTGTAATTATCTTGTTTTTCAGAAGAAAAAGCCCTAATTGTGAAGCACCTACTACGCTCATGTTATAAACATACATAAATAAATGCCTTCAAGTCAATGATTTTTTTAACAAATGGTGTGCATATCCGTATAAAATCCAAAAATAGATTTTAAGAAGTGGGGGGCAAGAAAAAATCGGATTTAAAAATAAACTATAAAGCCTTGATATGCTTGGATTTTAATTAAAAAAAGTCAAGCCCTGATTTCAGCTGTTTACAAAAAAGAATATAATTAAGTATAATCTCGGATGCAAAAGGTTGGATTTGCCTATGACGATATATTCTTAGCCCATGAAACCGGCGATTGGCACCCGGAAAATAAACATAGATTAAAACACATTATTAATGAATTAAAAAACTCTGGCATTTGGGAAAAGCTTATTCACATCAAACCCCGTCTCGCAAGTTTTGAAGAAATTGCCCTCGTTCACTCAAGGAACTATATTGAAAAAGTAAGAACTTTCGGGACAGGATATCTTGACCCAGATACCTATGTATCAAAGGATAGCGTTGAAGCAGCAAGGTATGCCGTCGGGGCAATGCTTGAGTCGGTAGATAAATGCACTGAAGGCATTATCAACAGGGCTTTTTGCGCTGTCAGGCCGCCTGGACATCACGCCGAAGTTAGCAGGGGCATGGGGTTTTGCATCTTCAATAATATTGCTTTAGGCGCCAGATATGCACAGCAAAAAGGCTATAAAAAAGTTTTTATAATTGATTTCGATGTGCATCATGGAAATGGCACTCAGCATATATTTGAAGATGATGATACAGTCTTCTTTTTTAGCACACACCAATATCCGTATTATCCTGGGACAGGCGGCGAGAGAGAAAAAGGAAGCGGCAAAGGATACGGTTTCACTCATAATGTTCCTATGCACGGCGGCTCAGGAGATAAGGATTATTTGTTTGTTTATCAAGATTTGCTTCCTGGAGTTGTTAGTGGATTCAACCCTGACATTATTCTCGTATCCTCTGGCTACGACCTTCATATGCGAGACCCTCTTGCCTCGATGAGGATAACTAATGAAGGCTTGAGGTCAATTGTCAAAGCTATCCTAGGGACATCTGAAAAACCTATCATATTCACCCTCGAAGGAGGTTATGATATGGTTGCCCTTTCTGAAGGCGTTAGGCTGACATTGGAAGAGATGCTTAATGGCGCCAGCGCCAGTAATTGAAATACTCGTTTACTTTTTCGAAATATAACATATAGCACCCCATCTCAATATTAATCATCGATGAGAGCGCCTGTCCAAAATCCTCTTTCCCTGATGTAAAGACCCCATGACCATAAACGATAGCGCCCCCAATTTCTTCCACAGCTTCAGGTACTGTATTAACAATGGAAGTGCGACCTGTCCCGATCTCTCCTGCAACGACAGAAATACCTAAGATATTCCTGCTCTCAATGCAATCTGTATGGCACAAAAGTCGGCTATGGAAAAAAGGGCAATCCTTGAACTGACAATGCATAGACATTATGACCGAAAATCTGGGATGAGCATGTAGTATAGCCCTGTGGCACGCCTTAAAATAAATCCTCAAATGAGTTGGCAATTCAGAAGAAGAAGTAATTCCTGCTGAAGATGAGCCGTCAATAGGAACTTTATCTATACATGACTCAAGTTCATCCATAGAGGCGCCTGTCTGACTTATGAAGATATTATCTCCAAACACATAAGATATATTGCCGAAAAAAGAATCGACGAGACGTAAGTTCACGATAATTTTTCCAATCTTTGCAAGTGTTCTTATCACCTCGTCTTCGTTCATAGGCACCCTTATTATCTCAGATACAAGAGAAGATGTTTTCTTTAAATATTGAATCGGGTTGTCTGAAAAGTTTTGGCGACAAGTTTTAGCAAAATTGATATTAAAAGTATTAAAAAAATACCTTTTGACATAACCAGCTATTCTATTAAAAGCCTGAAGAAATCTTTTTTCAGGGGCTGTTTTCCTAGAAATACAATGTTCAAAGTAGTTAATTGCATCAACAAAATATTTAACATAAACAGCAAAGCATGTCGAGCTAAATGAGACAAAGGCTTGCTCCGACGTAACAGTTCCGTATGAGATTATCCCCAATCCTTTAACAATTGCAGATTTTCTTTCAGAAAGAGCCCCTGCTAATAGGTCAGCCGAAAAATAATCAACTATTGGAATATCGTGCAAAAATGTCCTCGACTCACAGTCCATAGGTATAATTTTTTTAGTCGGGTTACAATCAAATTTGCAGCCGAGATGCCTCGCATTAATGTGCCGCCAGTTTTTTTGAGACTTAGCCAACCTTGGATAATCGTCTTTTACCAATTCATTGATTATGCTCTTATATGGTTCAGCAGGTTCCGCAAAGAGTATTGAATTAATATCCATCAGCTTAAATATCTTGTATAACTCCAGAACCTCTTTGCCTTGAGTTCTATTAAAAAACATCGAGTCATCAAGCCCAAGAAAAAAAATCTTATCCTTGTTAGCAAGTTTTTGAGAATAAAGCTTATTAATATATTTTGTTATAAGCTTTTTCATTGAGCGATACCCATTAAAATAAATTTTTATTTTGGGCTTTGGCGTAATCCGACCTGAGGCAATTAAACACTTAAAATGGCTATGTTATTTATCTTTTGGGAGAAGGCAAGTATAGATAAGTCAAATTAAAACTGGCGGGCGCTCAACCGATGAACTGCTTCCACCATAGAGATAACCTTATCAACAGAAGTTTCAGGTAGTATCCCATGACCGAGATTGAATATATGTCCCCTTGCCTTTTTTGCCCCTTTCAAGATATCCAAGACCCTTTCTCTTATTAGTTCATTTGATGCAAAAAGCAAACAGGGATCAAGATTGCCCTGTATAGATACATCATTGCCAAGTTTATCTGCTAACTCTGATAGATTAATCCTCCAATCAAGACCGATAACATCAGCCCCCGAAGACTTGACTAGTCCAAGCATAGAGCTTGCATTAAAGGCAAAGTATATTGAAGGCACCTTGTGATTAAGTTCAGCAATAATTCTCTGGACATAAGGAAGGGCATATTTAGAAAAATCCTGAGGGGATAACACTCCTGCCCAGGAATCAAAAATCTGGAAGGCGTGGACGCCTGCATCTATCTGTGATTTTAGGTATTTTATGGTATTGTCTGTGATCAATTCCATCAACTTCGAGAAACATTGAGGGGATTGATACATCATTTTTTTAGTCTTGAGGAAGTTCTTTGAAGCCCCGCCTTCGATCATATATGTCGCCACAGTGAAAGGTGCCCCAGCAAAACCTATGAGAGGAACACTGATGTTTTCTAAAAGGATTTTTATTGTCTCTATTGTAAAATGGAGTTCATCATCCGGATTGATGTTCCTGAGCCGTTCAATATCAATCTCTGAATTAATGGGATTGTGAATAACAGGTCCTTTTGATTCGTGAAAATCGAGTTTGATGCCCATAGGTTCTAAAGGAATCAAGATATCAGAAAAAAGGATCGCTGCATCCACCTTTAAGATTTCAAGAGGCTGAATAGTGACCTTTGCAGCCAGTTCAGGGGTTTTGCACAGAGTAAGAAAGTCAACCTTAGACCTGACCTTGCGGTATTCAGGAAGATATCTGCCTGCCTGTCTCATTATCCATACAGGGGTGTAATCCGTTTTTTCGCCGCGACAGGCTTTTAAAAACATTTGATTCATATATTCTCCTTTAGGTCTCATTTTCAGTATTTTGAAGGCATAAAACTACAAAAAGGCTCTTCGTCGAGGTAATCTCCGGTCATGGCATAAGCCCTTGCCCTGCAACCGCCGCATATATTAAGAAATTCACAATTTCCACATTTACCCTTATAATTTTTAAAATCCCGCAATTCCTTGAATAATGACGAGTTTTCCCATATATCCTTAAATTTCTGCTTCAAAACATTCCCTGCTGGCATCGGGAAATAACTGCATGGAAGGACATTTCCATCGACATCTATGAGACAGATAAGCTGTCCTGCTATACAGCCTTTTGACCCGCCGGTCGAAAACTTAAGAGAACGTCTCTCATATTTTCTGCCTTCCTCTTTTGCCTTTTGAAGGACAATTCTGTAATAATGAGGAGCGCAGGTAGGCCTGACAAGCATGTCCTTTTCCTCGTTTTCCATGTGATAATGCCACTCAAGGATTTCTTTGTAATCCTCCTTTGAAATAAGCTCATTCATTACCTCCTCAGCCCTGCCTGTCGGGACAATCATAAACATATACCAGGCAGCTGCGCCAAGTTCCTTTGCTAGCTTGCAAACCTTAGGAATTTCTTCCTGATTCCTTTTGGTAAATGACGAATTTATTAAAAATTCAATCCCGTTTTTCCTGAAAAGCTCTGATGAGCTAATAACATCCTTAAAGGCTCCTTCCTGATTCCTGAAATCGTCATGAATTTGAGCTGTTGAGCCGTCAAGGCTTAGTGAGACCATTTTTATCCCTGATTTTTTTATCATCCTGCACACAAACTCATCAACAAGGGAGCCATTGGTGGCAAGACATATTCTAAGTCCCTTCTTAGTTCCATATTCGGCTATGTCAAATACATCCTCCCGCAATAGGGGTTCACCTCCTGATAAAACAACAACAGGTTTGGCATAGTCTGAAATATCATCTATGATGTTTAAGGCATCCGTTAAAGCTAAATCAGGATGTCCCTTTATAGTAAGTTCGGATGATGACCTGCAATGGATGCATTTGAGGTTGCATCTCCTCGTTATTTCCCAAGCGATCCATTTAGGCGAAAATTCCATATTAAACCTCTTAATGAATATGAATACCCGTATTCCCTTGAAAATTCCATATGCGCTGCTCTATTGCCCTAAGAAGCGGGGCAAAGGTCTCTTTATTCTTTGCTGAAATTGCTATGGCATTGTATCTCGATAGAATAAACTCAATTCCATTAGATCCCAATTTATCTATCTTGTTAAATACTATAAGCCTTGGTTTATTAATAAGATTGAGTTTCTCTAAGATATTCTCAACAGACAATATATTTTGCTCAAATCTTGGGTTAGAGATATCGACAAGGTGGATAAGTAAATCAGCATCCTCAAGTTCCTCAAGCGTAGCCTTAAAGGCTGATAAAAGTTCTTTTGGGAGGTCCCGTATAAATCCTACAGTATCAGTGATAATCAAATCCCGTTCTCTTGGGAACCTCAGTCTTCTGCTTGCTGTATCCAAAGTGGCAAACATTTTACATTCAACTAATGTTTCACTATCCGTCATATTATTTAGAAGTGTTGACTTGCCTGCATTTGTGTATCCAATAATTGAGACTATCGGCATCCTGTTTTCGACCCTCCTGTGCCTTCTCTGTTTCCTTGCTTCGCTCAATGTTACAAGTTCTTTTTCGAGATGCGCGATTCTGTCCTTGATCCGCCTCCTGTCAATCTCTAACTTCATCTCACCAGGCCCCCTGCCGCCGATGCCTCCCATCAACCTTGACATCGCTACACCTTTACCAATAAGTCTTGATAATGTGTATTGCAATTGAGCAAGTTCGACTTGAACCTTGCCGTCACGGCTATATGCCCGCCTGGCAAATATATCTAGTATAAGCTGAGTTCTGTCTATAACCTTTAATTCAGATGCCTGAGCTATTGAGTTTGCCTGAGAAGGTGTAAGATTTTGATCAAAAATAAGGAGAGTAGCGCCTTTGTCCATAGCGTTGATAATGACTTCCTTTAACTTTCCCTCTCCAAGCAAATATTTTGGATTGTGTTCTCTAAGCCTCTGGATAACCGTATCCAGAACATTCACATCATTAGAAACAGCTAATTCTTTTAGTTCTTCAATATGTTCTTCAAGTTCAAATTTAGGGCTCGTGGAAGCGCTGATAAGAATCGCTCTCTCCCTTTTGTCTTTCCGACTAAAGGTGCTTGAACGCTCCATCTCGCTTTCAAGGGAATAAATAAATTCATGAAAGTTAAGTTCAAACTTATAAAAACTTGATGAGAACAGCTCATATTTTTTTGGAGCGCCGCGAGGCATAAGATATGCACTGTATATATTATAAGGCTGCCCTTCCTTAATACTTAGGGCAGTAATAATATCGAACCGTAAAAGTTCGAGATCAGATATATCTTCGTTGCTGAGGACTTCGTCTTTCAAATGAGTATGTATAAGCCTAAGCCCTCTCAAGGCTTTCCTTCCAAGTGGGTAGCTATCAAGTTGGGGTATCAGTATGCCCTTGGCATCTCCAGCTATTACATGAGTAACCAAGCCTTCCCTATTTATTATTACAGCTATTTGTCTGCCTGTATCTGTGGATAATTGTGCTAAAGTTTTAGCCAATTCAGGTGTGATTAGTTTGTCAGGGGGGACTTTTTTTCGATAAACTCTTTCGAAAGACGAGATTAGACTTTTTTTAAGTCCGTTTGTATTTCCGTAAATGGTCGCTATTTTAATGCCCCCTCTAAATTATTATTTTATCAGACAAAGAAATACTTTACAACACGAAATAGTGATATAAGATAATGCACCATTCTTCTAAACATCATCCCTTTCTGGAAATTATTAGTTCACATCCTGGCGTGATGGGAAAAATTTTTTAGTACATAGCTTTTTATTTCAGATAGAATTTTCATGGTTAATAAATTAGAGACAAATTGTTACAATAAGAACATGGGGTTTTTAAGAACAGTAAGAATGGATTTAAGGGCTGTCTTTGAAAAAGACCCTGCGGCGAGGAATATTGTAGAAGTAATTCTTGCATATCCTGGGTTCCACGCTATATTTTTCCATAGAATCAGCCACATGTTATGGAATTTGAAAATTCCTGTCATACCCCGACTTTTATCTCATATTGCAAGATTTCTCACAGGCATCGAGATACACCCTGCGGCAAAAATAGGAGCTGGTTTTTTTATTGACCATGGAATGGGTGTTGTGATAGGCGAAACTACCGAGATTGGGCAAAACTGCCTTTTGTATCAGGGGGTGACCCTTGGAGGCACAGGAAAGGAAAAGGGCAAAAGACATCCCACTTTAGGAAAAAATGTAGTTGTCGGAACAGGCGCTAAGATTTTAGGTCCAATACGGATAGGGGATTATGCAAAGATAGGGGCTAATTCAGTTGTCTTAAAAGATGTCCCAGAGTATGCTATTGTAGTTGGAGTGCCGGGCAAAATAATAAAAAAGAAGATCTTAAGGGTTGGCGAAGATGGTCTTGTTGAAGCTCTTGACCATGTTCAGCTTGCTGATCCGATCGAGGAGACATTGAATGAACTCAAAGAGTATATAGACAGACTTCAAGAAAGGATCGAAAAGATAGAGGGAAGAGGAGGGATAATGAAGATTTTCAATACTTTATCAGGCGAGAAGGAGGACTTTCTACCCATTGTTCAAGGAAAGGTTGGGATATATGCCTGCGGCGTAACAGTTTACGATTACTGCCACATCGGACATGCAAGAAGCGCAATAGTATTTGATGTTATAAACAGGTATTTGAAATATAAAGGTTATGAGACAAAATTTGTAAGAAACTTTACGGATATTGACGACAAAATAATAAAAAAGGCAAACGAGGAAAATACAACCTGGGATAAGGTTGCAAAAAAATATATTGATGAATATTACACGGATATGGATATGCTGGGCATTGCAAGGGCTGATGTCGAACCGAAGGCAACGGAGCATATTTCAGAAATGATAGAGATAATAAGGGGTCTCATAGAGAAAGGTTTTGCATATGAGATTTCCGAAGGCGAAAATAAGAGCGTCTATTTCTCTGTTGAAAAATTTTCTGATTATGGAAAGCTTTCTAAGAAAGATTTAAATGATTTACTTTCAGGCGCAAGGGTCGAGGTGGACGATAGAAAATTGAGCCCTCTGGACTTTGCGCTGTGGAAGGCTTCTAAAGAAGGCGAGCCGTTCTGGGACAGTCCATGGGGCAATGGCAGGCCAGGTTGGCATATTGAGTGCACAGCAATGGCAATTAAGCATCTTGGAGAATGCATCGATATTCACGGCGGAGGCGCTGATCTTATCTTTCCCCATCACGAAAATGAGATTGCACAGTCTGAAGCATTTGTCGGCAAGCCTTTTGCGGGATATTGGATACACAATGGATTTATAACAATAGACAGGGAAAAGATGTCTAAATCCCTGGGCAATTTCTTTACTATCAGAGAGGTGCTCAACAGATATGACCCAGATGTAGTAAGGCTTTTCATGTTATCAAGCCATTACCGCAGCCCTATAGAATTCTCAGAGGACCAGCTTAAGGAGATGGAGCCCGCGCTTGAGAGATATTACTCTACAGTCTTGAGAATGGATGATTTCATTATGCAGAATATTAATATTGTTGATGACAAGACTAAAGAAAAAAATGCGGATTTAATTAAATGGTTCGATTCTATGATTGGAAAGTTCAAAGAGAGGTTTGAGGATGCAATGAATGATGACTTCAATACCGCTATTGTGGTGGGCAGTATATTTGAACTGATTAGGGACATAAACAAATTTCTGGACTCAAAACCGTTAGGCAGACTTGCAGTCAGGCTAATTATGAGCGCAAAGGAGGCGCTAAATATACCAGGGGAGGTTTTCAACATCTTCAGAAGAACCCCGCTTGAGTGGAATATTGAACTTTTGAAGATCAAAAAGATTCCCTTGTCTAAATCTGATATAGAGCAGAAAATAAATGATAGACACACTGCCCGAAAAAATAAAGATTGGTCACAGGCTGATAATATCAGAAAAGAACTTGAAGAAAAAGGGATTTTGCTTGAGGATAGAAAGGACGGAACATTGTGGAAGGTGAGGATCCATCATGAATGAAGGAGAAAGCTGGATTTATGGTTATAATCCAGTAAAAGAATCAATAAAATCATGCTCTAAAATCAAAGCTATCTTTATATATAAAAACAGGCGGGAACATGTTCAAGATATTACATTGATGGCTGAAGAAAAGGGCATTGCACTTGAGTTTGTAGAAAAAGTTTTTTTTGATTCAAAGTTCCATAAAGGACATCAGGGCATTGCTGCTGTTATCGAGAAAAAGGCATTTGTTACTGTAGATGAACTTCTCAAAATCTCTTCTTATAAGGGCGAATTCCCGTTTTTTCTTATTCTCGACTCTATTGAAGACCCGAGAAATTTTGGGGCGATTCTAAGGGTAGCCGATGCATCAGGGGTTCATGGTGTGGTATTCCAGTCACGCAGGTCTGCCGGTATATGCAGCACGGCCTCAAAGTCTTCAGCAGGAGCATTGGTGCATGTAAATCTTGTCGAAACAGTGAATATAAAACATGTTATGGATAAAATAAAAAAATCCGGCATAAGTATTATTGGCGCTGAAGCAGGCTTAGGAGCTTGTTTATGGGATATCAAGATGTCAGTCCCGCTCGCCTTTGTAATTGGCTCAGAAGGGAGGGGATTGAGAAGAACAGTAAGAGAACGGTGCGATGTTATCGTAAATATCCCTGTTAAAGGAAAGATAAATTCTCTCAATGTCTCTGTTGCGGCAGGGATCTTAATATATGAAGCATTAAGACAAAGAAAATATTCGGTATAAAGTCAGGAGGAAATAAAATCATGAAATATCAGATTGGTGAGACAGGAAGGGTTGTAGTTGCCCGGTTTGAAGACGGAGATAAGGTTTTAAACACCCTGATTGAGCTGGCAAAAAAGGAAAATATCCGAACTGCTGTATTCTACCTTATCGGCGGCATGAGAAACTGCAAAATTGTAGTAGGACCAGAAAAAGAACAGATGCCGCCTGTGCCAGTATGGCGTGAACTTACTGAAAGCCAGGAAGTAGTTGGGCTTGGAACAATTTTCTGGGATTCGGAGAACCCAAGAGTGCATTTTCACGGAGCTTTTGGTAAACGAGATGATGTCAAAGTAGGCTGTCTGAGGGAAATGGCTGATACATTTCTTGTTCTGGAGGGTGTAATTATTGAGATAAAAGGAATAAACGCCCAGAGGGAATTGGACACCACATCTGGACTGTTTTTGCTCAGACTTTAATTTATTCCAACAGCAAGAAAAAAGGCGATATCTCCTGCCCCTTTTTTGGCGCATGGCGGTCATAAAAACTTCATAACTATATTTTTTAAGAATATTTAGTGTCTGTTTATAAAGTCGGTTTCTGTGTCATTCTCAAAAGCGAAGCGCGTCGGGAATCCTTCTATAAAGCCAAAAGAAAGATTCCTGTCATGCCGGGATGACAAAAAAGTAATATTTTATAAAAAGACTCTAAATAGGAGTAAAAATGGCACCGTTAGCAACAACAAAAATGTCATCAAAAGGACATATTGTTATATCTGAGGATATTAGAAAGCGGCTTGAGTTGAAACCAGGAGCGCAGTTTGTCGTGTCGGGCAGGACGATGTAGTCATATTGAAAACGATTACTCAGCCATCTATGAATGAATTTGATCAGTTAGTATCCGAAGCAAGGAATCAAGCTAAGAAGGCGGGCATGAAAAAGACTGACATTGCGGCGGCAATTCAGAATGTACGAAATAAAAAGTGAAAATTATTTGCAATAAGTTAGACTTAATCTGACATTCCTTGTTTTAAACTTTAAAAGTCAGAACTCGGCCTATCAGTCATTCTGAGAGATGGTATTAGTTTCTACCCAACTCTGCATGTCAGGAAGCGATAATATCTTTTCACTTTCGTCCTGTACTAAACGTGCTGTTTCTCTTTTAGCAAATGCTGATTTCCGCTACTACTCTTGCAATTCCTGTTAGGCGGGCGGTTATCGATTACATGAACAAATATGTATATCTGAAGATGTGTATTGTAATTGCAAGTCAACACTGCTGACATCTCCCCAATGATATTAATCTGGAAACATTGACTAGTGCCATTTCTCGGCGGCAAATTCTCCTATATTTTGAGAGTTAATAGGTAATTCACAACCTTATCGGACAATGTCCGTCAGAACTAATAGTGGCAACTACATTTTATTTGCGGAAAAGGGGTCAAATGCCTTAACCCAAAAAGTGCAGTTTAAAAAGACGCACCTATAGCGCCAAGCCCATCA
>JBBIIV010000039.1:0-15372 GCA_037446295.1 Nitrospirota bacterium | reverse complement strand
CTTCCTCAGATTTGAAAACATCCTGTAGGTTATTGCCTCTGGCAAGGATGTGATAGACATATTCTTTGGGAGCTATTCTCGCAAGTCTCGGCATGATGAAAATCTATCAGATTACACTACTTTTTGTCAATAAATAGAACCGTCCCTATTCTTTCCTTGACGTGAAAGCCTGTCTTCGGTCTTTATAAGAGCCTGCTGCTCTTTAAGCGTCGTGGCTATATTGGAGAGCTTTACATCTTTTGATGCTTGAATGCCGTAGAGCATCTGCTTTATAAGTTTTTGCTTTGGTTTTTTGAATTTCTTAGAAATGATTCCTGAAAATTTTGAAAGCTGTCCTTTGAGATTGGCTGCTATCTTAGATTCTAAGCTCACATTTTCTCCTTCTCTTTGCTTGATAAGGCTTTAGTCCAAATAGAAGATATTAAACTAAGGAATCTTCGCTTTTAGCAAAAGAAAAATCTGATGCAACATCTTTTTTTGTGATTTGTTAGTTATATCAATAGGTTGATAAGTTTAAGTAGAAAAACTCAGGAAACTCCAGAATGCATGGATAAGGCTTACAGCCTATTATATTTAGCGGCACTGCCTTTAGCGATATCTTTTGGATACTTAAGCTCATTAAGTTCTATTTTTTCTTTAATAGCTTGTTCTATATCAACATCAAGTTTATCTGCCAAACGAATAAGATAGATAAATATATCGGCAATCTCCTGGCGGATTAGCGCCATTTCATTGTCATCATTACCGATCTCAATAGATTGTTCCTCAGTAAGCCACTGGAAAATCTCAAGAAGTTCTCCAGCCTCAGCAGCTATAGCCATTGAAAGGTTTTTTGGAGAGTGAAACTGTTCCCAGTCCCGTTCCTCTGCAAATCTACTCAAACGGTCTTTGATTTCCTCAATATTCATATATTGCTTAAAAATATGCCGAGCATGATTGACATTCAGGGTTTCTATATGTCTTAAATGTCCTGAAACTTGGATTTTTACCATTCCAAACGAGTAACTTCCCTTTTAAATTGGTTCCAATACCTGTAAGATATTTAACAGCTTCCATCGCCTGCAAGGTTCCTATGACCCCTGGCGTTGCGCCTACAACAGGAAACACACCAGGCGGAGGAGAATCGGCAAATATGCATCTTAGGCAAGGGGTTTCGCGCGGCTGAATAAAGCTTAGCCTCCCTTCCATTCCCCAAATGCTGCCATGCACTAAGGGGATATTTTTACGAAGAGCACATTCGTTGAGAATATATCGTGTCGGAAAGTTGTCCATGCAATCCATTATGAGTTGTGCATTTCCAACTATTTCATCCACATTGTCAGGCATTATCTTATCTGTTAGTGCGGTAATATTAATATCAGGATTTAATTCCTCAAGGGTCTGCTTTGCTGATAATGCTTTATTAATTCCTATTCTGTGGTGGTTATGCAATATTTGCCTATTGAGATTTGATAAGTCTGGCGAATCGAAATCGCAAATCCTTAAATTTCCAATGCCTGCAACTGCAAGATAGATTGATACAGGCGAGCCAAGTCCGCCTGCCCCTGCAATAAAGACTATTGAGTTTTTTAGCTTATTTTGTATCTCTTCACCCCAACCTTCCATCATCATTTGACGGGTGTATCTTTTCAATTCAGCATCAGATAACATTTTTACCTCCTAATTAAGTGGTTTGTCTTTGTAATAGCCAATCTTAGATGGCATCTCAAGCATCTCTTTGATTCATGTCTAACTAATTTCTCATCGTATCCCAATTCAATAAGCCCAAAGTTGGAGATAACTGCCGATACATCTTTTTCAGGCATTTTTGCGCGGCTTTGATAGCAAAAACCTTCTTCCCTTCCCATCCATGGGTTATCTATTTTTTCTGGTATTAATCTCTGCCCTATTTTACCTGACCCTCCGAGAAATTTATCTATTGATTGTGCTGCTTTCCTTCCTTCTTGAATAGAGATAATTATATTAGAAGATCCCATCACCACATCGCCGCCAGCATAAATGCCTGGATGGGAAGTTGCCATTTCATCATTAACTATTATAAGCCCCTTTTTATCTGTGTCAATGTTCATTTCTGCTGATATTTCTGGAGTCTGTCCAACTGCCATAACTAAATAATCAGTCTCGATTGTAAACTCGGTTCCAATAACAGGAACGGGTTTTTTCCTGCCGCCTTGATTGGATGATTCAAGGAGCTGCATTTTAAGGCATTCAATATGTAGTTTATCGCC
Source organism: Nitrospirota bacterium (assembly GCA_037446295.1). Classification (GTDB taxonomy): domain Bacteria; phylum Nitrospirota; class Thermodesulfovibrionia; order Thermodesulfovibrionales; family Dissulfurispiraceae; genus DYHD01. The sequence continues at coordinate 13,144 of JBBIIV010000039.1, read as the reverse complement.
CACAGGTGTTATCTTAACCGGTGTAACAAGAAATTGAACCATTACCCCTTCCTTCAAAGCTGCGATAAGCTCTTCTGGGTGAGCAGTGATTTCATCCATTGTCCGCCTATAAAGAATTGTAATAGAACCGGTAGTTTTTCGAATCAAGCTCCTTGCTGTATCAACGGCGACATTGCCCCCACCAACTACTATGACATCACCAGAAAAATCCACAGAATTGCGATAACTGAGCGAATTCAAAACAGTGAGTCCATTTAAAACTCTTGGACTGTCCTCTCCAGGAATTCCCATTTTCAGAGCTTTGCTCGCCCCTATGGAGATATAAACGGCATGAAACCCTTTTTTCAAAAGCCGGTGAGGTGAATCGATTCTTGTATTAGTCTTAATATCTATCCCGATGCTTAATATCTCATTTATTTCTTTATCAAGAATTGATTTAGGAAGGCGATAATCAGGTATCAAGCGCATCGCGCCTCCTACTTTAGGCTGTTTCTCGAAAATCGTTATTGAATGCCCTAAAAGTCTGAGAAACCATGCTGCGGTAAGCCCAGATGGACCTGAACCAATGATAGCAATATTTTTCCCTGTATCAGGCGCTATTTTCAGTTTATTTATCCATCTTTTATTATCCTGCTCAGCCAGAAACCTCTTGACTGGATTTATTGCTATCGGCTCATTTACTTCTGCCCTGAGGCAGACCTTTTCGCAAGGATGCGCGCATGTTAAACCAAGAACATGTGGAAATGGAACAGTTTCCCTGATAACTTCGATGGCATCTTGATATCTTCCCTCTGCTGTCAGTTCGAGATATCTGGGGATATCAATGCCAGCAGGACAGGTATTTTTGCAGGGAAGAAGCTTGAGGTCTCTTTCATGTTCGAGAAAAGGTTTTTTGTCTGAGAGGGCGCCCGATGGACATACCTCCACGCAAGCGCGGCAGAATCTGCAATCAGCATCTTTGAATGAACTGTCATAAGCGGTGCTGACAACAGTATCAATACCTTTGTTTATGTAGCCAACTATACCTGCTCCTCTTACATCGTGGCAAATCCTCACACAGCGTTCACATAAAATGCAAAGGTTTTGATCCATTGTAAATAATGGGTCGTTAGATTTTATAGGAAGGTTTCTTGGTTTTTTCTCTAATTCAATATGAAAATTAGACACCCCGATGTAGTCCACTACTTTTTTTAGCAAGGTATCACTGCGCGGTTCGCCATGATAATTGCTTAAAAGGAGCCAGATGAGATTTTTCCTTATTCTCTTAATCTCAGAGGTATTTGTCTTAATAACCATTCCATCTTTGACCGCTGTTGCACAAGATACTGGATAGCCTCTCAAGCCTTCAATCTCAACAATGCATAGCCTGCACGAACCCGACGGCTTAAGATCGGGATGATGGCAAATGTGAGGAATATAAATACCCGATTGAAGAGCAGCTTGAAGAATAGTTATGCCTTCTTCAACATCGAGATTTTTGCTGTCAATTATTATCTTTGACATTTTTCTACCTAACATATGGCCATAAAATCGCATGCATTTAGGCAAGCCTTGCATTTAGTGCACTTTTCTTTGTTTATTCTTGCTTGTTTGTCTTTTTTCCATTCTATAGCCCCATAGAGACAAGCCTTGTAACACTTTCCACACTTTGAACATTTTGCAGTGATAACCTTAAATTTAAGAAGCGTTGCGCATACACCAGCAGGACATTTCTTCTTTTTGATGTGGGAATAATATTCATCGGCAAAATATTCTAAGGTTGATAGGACAGGATTAGGCGCAGTGCTGCCGAGTCCGCACAGGGAAGAGTTTTTTATAGTATTGCCCATCTCTTTGAGAAAATCAATATGCTTGAGCTCTCCTCTGCCTCCCGTTATCTTATTTAACACCTCAGCCATTTTTTTCAAGCCCACTCTGCACGGCAGGCATTTTCCACATGATTCAGATGAAGTGAATTCAAGAAAAAATTTAGCTAAATCGACCATGCAGGTTTTGTCATCCATTACAATCATGCCGCCGGAACCAATTATAGCGCCTTTTTGGGTTATAGCCTCATAATCAACAGGAGTATCAAAAAGAGAGGCGGGCAGACACCCTCCAGATGGCCCGCCCATTTGAACCGCCTTTATAGGAATTTTTCTATTTATCTGTCCTCCGCCTAATTCAAAAATAATTTCACGAATGGTAGTGCCCATAGGTATTTCAACAAGTCCCGTGTTTTTTATTTTGCCGGCAAGGGCGAATACCTTCGTTCCTTTGCTTTTATCCTTGCCTATAGAGTGAAACCACTCAGCGCCTTTCTGTATAATGTGCCTTACATTTGCAAATGTCTCCACATTATTGATGAGCGTCGGCTTATCCCATAATCCTTTTTGTGCAGGGTAGGGGGGGCGAATTTTGGGCATACCCCTTTTGCCTTCTATTGAAGATATAAGAGCACTCTCTTCTCCGCATACGAAAGCCCCAGCTCCTTTTACTATGTTGATATCAAAAGACCAGTTGCTTCCCAGAACATTTTTACCTATGAATCCGTTTGTTCTGGCAGCAGAAATCGCTTTATTTAGGACTTTAATTGCCTGCGGATATTCTGCTCTACAATATATAAAGGCTTCATTTGCTCCGATGGCGTGACCAGCGATAACCATGCCCTCAAGCACTGAGTGAGGATCGCCTTCTAGTAAGCTTCTATCCATAAATGCTCCGGGGTCGCCTTCATCGGCATTACAGATAATATATTTAATATCTGATTCAGCCTCCCTACAGAATCTCCATTTAATGCCTGTCGCAAAACCGGCGCCGCCTCTGCCTCTAAGTCCAGATTTCTCGAGCTCATCTATTATTTTTAAAGGTTCTGTTTTTAGGGCTTTTTTTAGAGCGAGATACCCCCCGGCATTGATATATTCTTCTATATTTTCAGGTGAAATCTCCCCGCAGTTTGAAAGGACTATCCTTAATTGTCCTTTGAAGAATTGCTGATAATCCTTGCCCACAAGCAGTTTTTTGATTTGGAAGCCTTTTACAATGTGCTCCTCGACAATCTGAACTACATCAGACGGTTTAACATATTCGTATGTAGTTCGAACATTATCAGGAGCGATTATGTCAATCAACACATCTCTGAATAGTCCTCGGTCGCCTGCTTTGATAATGCGCCATTTCTCAGTCAAATTCCTTTTTTTTAGTTCATCTTCAAATATTTTTGCGGCTAATTCTGCCCCTGCTGAAATACCACTTGTCCCAGTAGATATTATTATAGAATTATTTTGCACTACTTATTCCTGTTTTGTATTTTTGCAATATATCATGAACCTTGTGCATATCGCATTTTCCATAAAAATCGTCATTAACCGTAGTTACAGGCGCCATGCCGCAGCACCCTACACAGACAACCTTCTCAAGCGTAAAGAACTCGTCTTTTGAGGTTTCTCCCTCCTTCATATCGAGCTTTTCTTTGAAGGCATTAAGTATTTGTGTGCTGCCCATTATATGGCAGGCGGTGCCAACGCAAACCCTGAGAGTGTTTTTTCCTCTCGGAGCCATATAAAACTGAGAATAAAAAGATAAAATTCCATATATATCGACTGGGTGCAGAGAAAGCTCTTTGGCAATAAGAAAAACGGCATCTTTAGGCACGTATCCGTATAGTTCTTGAACATCCTGAAGGATGGCTATAACAATGCCTTTCTTATCCCGGTATTTTTTTATTATGTCCCTTATATTAGTCATGGCGTGAGATCGAATTGCTATTTATTCAAGATGCTTTGTTTTTTTGAATCTTGAATATAGTATCAGCCGCTCGCCTATTATTCCTTTTTACCTAATAATGTTCGATATTGCTCGCAGGAAAGACATACGGAGGTTTATCATTTATTCGTTTGCTACCACTTTCTTGATAAATATTTCTTTCGATAATTCCGGGTCAAGGGCAATAGTTGTTTCATCAACCTGCAAAACTATAGAAGGCTTTTTTTGAATTAATTTTATGATTGTTCCTGGGATGATCCCGAATGAACTCAATCGACTTATCCTCGATGGCTCTGAAGTTCTTATGAATACTATCTTGCCTGGTTTTCCAACTTCAAAGTCTGACAATCTGACAACAACTGGTTGTATATCAATAGTATATTTTTTACAACAGTCGCCTTGGGGTATTGGCTTGCCGTGCGGGCAGGTTGGCGGATGTCCTAAGAATGTGCATACACTATCAGTAAGTTCTTCGCTTAACACATGCTCCATTTTGCAGGCGTCTTCATGAATGATGTCTTTTGAGAGATCGAATACATCGCTAAAAAGCCTCTCAGCGAGCCTGTGCCTCCTGATCAATCCACGAGCAAGCTTGGATCCAGTATGAGTTAGAAAGATTTTATCATTGTCAATCTTTACTAAATCGGTTTTTATAAGTGTTTCAAGCAAAACCTCGATGTCATAATCGTCTGAGCTGTGTTTAAATCTTGTTAAATTATTATACCCATCTTCATCAAGCACCCAGAGGAGTTCAAGCGCTTCGTCTATTCTCTCTTTTTCCATTGTTCCCTCCATCCTTGCACTGTTTCAAAACGCCTTTTGTCAATGAGACCTCAATTAATCTGCATAAGGCAGAAACAGGGAGCGGACACCCTGAAAGCTTTTTCTGTGAATAGGGCATGGTCCGTGAATATTAAGTTTTTTAACATGTTCTTTTGTGGGGTAACCTTTATGTTTTTGAAAGCCATAAACAGGATATTTGTCATGATAAAGCGACATTATAGTATCTCGTAAAACCTTTGCTACTATTGAGGCTGCTGCAATCGAAGCGCTTTTTCTGTCGCCTCCTACAATAGGCATTTGTTTAGTCTTGACTGACGGCAGTTTGATGGCGTCTATGAGGAGCAATTCAGGCTCGGTTTTAAGGTCTTTAAGGGCAAGAAGCATGGCAAGCTTGGTTGCCCGAAGGATGTTTATTTCGTCGATTATTTCAGCATCTACTATGCCCAACCCGATATCTTTGGCATTATCAAGTATCGCATAAAAAAGCCTTTGCCGCTGTTTTTCAGAAAGTTTTTTTGAGTCGTTTATGCCTTCTATTTTTTTCTTGTAGGAAAGCATTACCGCAGAAGCCACTACAGGGCCTGCAAGCGGACCCCTCCCCGCTTCGTCCAAGCCGGCGAGGGATATGACCCCTTTTTTGAAAAGGGATTCATCAAATTTATACAGAAGCATTAGAACTATCGAACTTGCGAAGTTTTCTGGAAATCTCTTGCCATCTCTTTGACTTTTGCGTGTTTACCTTTTTTGCCTCTTAGATAATACAGCTTTGCCCTGTTGACATCACCTCTTTTTAAGACCTCTATTTTGCCTAAGGACGGAGAATGAACAGGGAATATCCTCTCAACGCCTACGCCGAAGGATATTTTTCTAACCATGAAAGTTTCTCTAACACCCTTTCCGCATCTTGCTATTACTATGCCTTCATAAGGCTGCAATCTCTCCTTATCGCCTTCGATTACCTTCACATACACCCTCACGGTATCTCCGGGCTTGAATGACGGGACTTCCTTTCTATACCCTTCCTCTACGACATTTATCAAGTCCATCTTTCAACCTCCAATATCTATAATATTCTTGCATTGTTCATGAAGAATTCAACAGCTCATTATCCTCCTGACTTAATTCTACAGGGGAAATTAAATCAGGTCTCTTAATCAGTGTCTTTCTCAATGCCTCTTTCCTGCGCCATCTTTTTATTTCCTGATGATTTCCAGAAAGCAGAATCTCAGGAACCTTTAATCCTCTAAAGTTAGACGGCCTCGTGAAATGGGGATAATCCAATAATCCGCTTGTGAAGGATTCCTCCATGAATGATTCGGCATCACCTAATACTTTGGGAACCAAGCGGGCAATAGCATCTATTATAACTAAAGCTGCAAGTTCTCCACCAGTAATTATGTAATCGCCAATGGATATCTCATCATCCACCAACAGTTCCCGAACCCTTTCATCAATCCCTTCGTAACGACCGCATATAAATAAAATTCGTTTATTTAGTTCTAAAAGTGATCCGGCTATTTTTTGGTTAAAAACCCTCCCCTGGGGACTTAAGAGAACTGTCAGACGTTCAATGCCGTCAGATTTTATTGCCTCTACTGCGTTATAAATTGGTTCAATTTTCATCACCATGCCGGGTCCGCTTCCATAAGGGTAGTCATCTACTGTTTTGTGCTTATTGCTTGAGTAATCTCTGAGATTGTATATTTTTATATCTATGAGATGCTTTTGCAAAGCCCTCTTGAGTATGCTTTCTCCGAGATATGATGAAAACATTTCGGGGAAAATGGTAATTATGTCAAAACATGCCTTCATTTTCTAATACAGCTCTTAATACAGCGCCATGATGATTTATAATCTTTGTCTTAGCGCATTTTTTCTTCAATAAAAAGGGCGTTCGGAAAGGAACGCCCAGCTTCGGAATGAAAAAAAAGAAACTATTCTAATATTTCAAGGACACAACGTTTCCCAACCTTTGTGCCTGCTGCACCTAAAATAGTTCTCATAGCACGCGCAGTCTTACCTTGCTTTCCAATGACCTTGCCAAGATCACCCTGGGCAACTCGAAGCTCATAAACGGTAGTTTTCTCTCCCTCAACCTCTGATACCTTAACATCATCAGGCCTGTCAACAAGTGATTTTGCCATCACCTCTATCAATGTTTTCATTGTTCCACCTCCACAGGATTTTAGCAGGAGCCCAAAATAGCTTATTTAGAGTCTGTTTATAAATTGCTGTTTTTTATTTTTGTCATGCCTGAAGCCTGCCCTCGAAGTTTGTAGTCGGGGTCCTTAGTCGGGCATCCAGACACAAGGAATTGGATTCCCATTTTCGTGGGAAACCCTAAATTCCTGCTCCCTGCTTACTGCCTGCAGGGACAAGCTTTACAGGAACGACAGCCTTTTATACCAATGAGAGTTTATAAAAGGACACTCTATTTAGGAACTCATTTTAGGCTTTGACTTTTTCTATGAGCCTTTTAACTCTGTCTGTGGGCTGAGCGCCGCGGCTAATCCAATATTCAGCCCGATCTAAATTCAGCTTTATTTCAGTTGGTTCCTTTTTTGGGTCGTATGTGCCTATTATCTCAATAAATGGCCCATCTCTTCTTGCCTTGGCGTCGGCAACTATTACTCTGTAAAAAGGCTTTTTCAACGCACCCATCCTCGTTAACCGTATTTTAACCAATAATCCACCTCCTTGTTATTCCCATGCAAAAGATTTTAATATATTTATGAACAATAATTCAACATTTTAAAATAACTGGGAAAATTTCACTTAAGATTTTGATTGATTCACGGATGAATGAAAAAATAAAGATTCTTTTAAACGAATTTCAGGACTATTATCTGTTATCCTTTAGGGGATTGTTCGGCATCTTCAGGAGACCTTTTTACCTTAAGGATACAATTGAACAAATGGATTACGCAGGCGCAGGTTCATTTCTTATCATAATGGTGGTCTCACTGTTTATTGGCATGGCATTGTCTCTTCAACTTTCTGCTGAATTGGCGGCTCTCGGATTAAAGATGTATACAGGAAAGGTCGTGGGCATCTCCATTATCAGGGAGGTAGGACCCGTTACGGCAGCGCTTGTGTATTCTGGGAGGGTTGGCGCGGGGATGGCATCAGAGCTTGGCTCTATGGTTATCGGACACCAGGTTGATTCACTCAGGGTTTTCGGTGTTGATCCCATTAAAAAACTTGTAACGCCAAGAATAATCAGTTCTCTGCTAATGCTTCCCGCTCTAACTATTATAGGCGATGCGGTTTCGCTTCTGGGCGGATATTATATAGCTGTGTTTGTAAGCCATCAAAGCGGATATGTTTACTGGACCTCAATAAGGGAAGTCCTCAATTTCGAAAATGTATTTTCGGGCTCTGTAAAACCTTTTATGTTCGGCTTTTTGATTGCATCTATTAGCTGCTATATGGGGCTTACCACCAAAGGGGGAGCAAAGGGATTGAGAAAGTCAACTACGAATGCAGTTGTATTTTCGATTATAATGATTATTATCTCGGATTTTCTGCTTACAAGGATCTTGCTTTATGTTCTCGGATTTTCATTATGATTATTTTTGAGCATGTTTTTTTTTCATATGGCAAGAACCAGATATTAAAGGATATTAATTTGAGTCTGCAAGAGACCGAGAAAGTTGCTATTTTGGGCGGCAGCGGTGGCGGCAAGACGACTATTCTTAAGCTAATAGTCGGACTAATTACCCCTGATTCAGGTAGGATATTGATAGACGGTGATGACATAACAGACAAAAGTGAGGATTCACTCATGGAAGTCAGGAAGAAATTCAGCATCGTCTTTCAGGATGGCGCCCTTTTTGATTCACTTAACGTAAAGGAAAATGTCGCCTTTTGTCTCAGGGAATATACAAGAATGTCAGAGGAAGAGATAGACCTTAAAGTCAGGGAACTGCTAAGGATTGTTGGCGTGGAACACGCGATAAATTATATGCCCGATGAACTTAGCGGCGGGATGCACAGGAGGGTTGCCATAGCCCGTTCACTCGCTGTTTCTAAGCCAAAGATGTTTTTGTATGATGAGGCTACTACAGGACTTGACCCGGTTAATGCAGAAAATATCTGCAATTTAATCGCTGATTTGAGCAAAAACGGCACAGGCCATATAATCGTTACTCACAAGGTTGTTGATGCTTTGAAGGTTGCCGATAGGTACATATTTCTTCAAAACGGCTCTATAGTGCTTGATGGTGATAAATATGCACTGTTAAAATCGAATATTCCTGAAATCGCTATATTTGTAAACGAACTCAATTACAAGATATTATAATAGGCAGGGGGCTTAAATGTTTGAAGCAAAAAAACAATTAATGTGGTCGAAACTTAAAGTTGGTATCGTTTTTACGATTGCAATTCTGATTCTTTTTTTTACCGTATTTTTTGCAGGTAGGATTGAAGATATATTTGTTCCTAAAACCGATGTCATTGTTCAGATCAATGATGTAAAAGGATTGCGCAACGGCTCTCCTGTTTGGATAGCTGGAATTGAGATAGGCTCTGTCAAGAAAATGAAACTTGATGAGCGGTATGGCACTTTGGTAACCATATCAGTCAGAGAGGATTTATTGAGTTTTATCAAGAAAGACTCTAAGGCAACTATTCAAACAATGGGCTTGCTTGGGGATAAGTATGTAGAGCTTTCATCAGGCTCACCGGATGCCCAGCGTTTAAACAAGGGCGATATGATAGAAGGCAGGGCCCAGCTTGAGATTAAAGATATTGTTGATGCAAGCGCCGGTTCTATAGGCAAAATCACCGATTTTGTAGATAAGCTTGACAAATTTCTATTAAAGATAGAAAAAAGCGAGGGCTCTTTGGGACAGTTTATATCTGACCCGTCTATGTATCAGAATCTTAGCAATTCAACAAAAAGGCTTTCACTGATATTAGAAGAAATTGAGAGATCAAAAGGCACTCTCGGCTTATTAATAAAGGACCCTGCATTATATAACAAAATCATTGTTGCAACGGAAAAGTTCGATAGCCTAACATCGGGGATTAGCGAAGGCAAAGGGACACTTGGGAAGCTCGCCACGGACAGCTCTCTTTACGATAACCTTGCTGATACCTCCGCGCAGCTTGCCTCAATAGTCAAAAGCATCAATGAAAAGGAAGGGGTAGCCGGAACGCTCCTTAAAGATAAAGAACTGGCTGTCGAGCTGAAGCAAACGGTAGTGAACCTAAAAGAAATTGTTGATGAACTGAGACTTTTAACAAAAGATATAAAGGAAAACCCCAAAAAGTATTTAGATTTTAAGTTCAGCATATTTTAGAATTGAAGGCGCCGCAGCCGTTTTGAGTCAGCGGGTTCAGGTTTGAATCTGAACCCGCATACATATCAATAGTAATTCTACTTCTTTTCGGTCAATACCGAAATGCCTGGGAGTTCTTTACCCTCAAGCAATTGTAAGGATGCGCCGCCTCCTGTTGATATAAATGTAATTGCATCGCTCACTCCTGCCTTGTGCACCGCATAATCAGTATCGCCTCCGCCGACAATTGTCATGGCATAGGCGTCAGCTACGGCATGTGCGATAGCTATAGTGCCTCTTGAGAAAGCATCTATCTCGAAAACCCCCATAGGCCCATTCCATATTATTGTTTTGGCGTTTTGGATAGCCTCGGAGAATAACTTCACAGAGGCTGGACCAATGTCAAGCGCACGCCAGCCCTTGGGTATTTCCTGAGTTGTAACGATCTTTGTCTCACCGCCAGCGACAGCTTCCTGTGCGATTACACAATCAACAGGCAGATAGAATTTTACTCCTTTAGTTTTTAAGTTGTTCATTATGCTCTTTGCCAGATCAAGCATCTCTGGCTCGAGGAGGGAGTCTCCAACTTCGTATTCAAGAGCTTTAATAAAAGTGAAAGCCATACCTCCGCCGATGATAACTTTATCAACTTTCTCAACAAGGTTGCCAAGGACGCCGATCTTGCCAGAGACCTTAGACCCACCCAAAATCGCAACAAACGGTCTTACAGGATCTTCAACCGAACCTTTAAGGTATTCTATCTCTTTTTTCATAAGAAAGCCTGCCGCTGAAGGCAAAAACTTTGGCATTCCTACGATAGAAGCATGAGCTCTGTGGGATGCTCCGAAGGCGTCATTGACAAAATAATCTGCAAGCTTTGAGAGGGATTTAGCAAAGGATGTGTCATTTTTTTCCTCTTCTATATGAAAGCGAAGATTCTCAAGGAGCATTACATCTCCATCCTTCATTTTTGCTACCAAATTCTCAACTTGGCTACCGATACAATCAGGAGCAAAAATGACCTCCTTATTCAAGAGTCTTTGCAACCTTTTTGCGACGGGCATTAAACTGAAACGTGGGTCAATTTTGCCCTTTGGTCTGCCTAGGTGGGAAGCAAGTATGACTTTTGCACCTGCATCAATTGCATAGTTTATGGTTGGTATTGTAGAACGTATTCGCCGGTCGTCAGTGATAACCAAATTATTATCAATAGGAACATTGAAATCAGCCCTTATAAAGACCCTTTTCCCTTTAATAGGGAGTTCGTCAATAATAAATTTGTTCAGAATATCATTCTTTCTTTCCATATTCAACTCCTTTGCTATAAAAGTTTCTATAATTGTAAAAATGCTACTTGAAACTATTTATCACCAACCCAGTCAGAAGCTTTGGATAAAAATAGGTTGATTTCGGGGGCATCCTTTTGTTAGCAAGCGCTACTTGTTCAACATCTCTCAAACTGGTTGGTTTTAGGAAGAAGGCGGCATCGAAGTCCCCTGACTGAACCATTCTTATAGCCTCTTTTGGATTCATCTCATAAGCAAATTCATTAATATCGAGTATTTTGTTTAAAATTAATTCATGTAGAAGGACAACATCAAGGTTGTTGAGTGAGGGGTGAACATCTCTAATCCTCTCGCCCATATATTTAAGTATATACCATGTTTGATCCATGTTCATATATAACCCAATAGCATTGCTGTTATTCATAATCAAGATATCAGTTATATCGTTTTTTAGATCATCTGTGTTGATTTCAAAATATTTCTCAAGCTTTTTTAAAATATGCGCCTGCCCGAAAGGACATTTAACCAATCTATGAGTAGGGAGTACGGTTATGCCATCATCCTGTATATTGGCAAGAAACATCATAACATAATCATAATGCGATTGACCTCTATCCCTCTCATCACGAGAAGCTTGCTCCATCCCTTTTTTGAATTCAAGAGCAACTTCATATCTATGATGCCCATCCGCAATATATATTGACTTATCAAGAAACTCGTTGGTTATTTGTTTATGAAGGGTTACATCATCAATCCTAAATATTTTGTGTATAGCTCCTTCAGCATCTTTTGAAATAAGCAATGGATTATGTAAACATCGTGCAAGGATATTAGAAGTAATTTTTTCAGGACTGTTATAAAGGGCGTATATCGGGCTTATATTCGCATTACAAGCCCTCATAAGGTTCAATCTGTCAGCTTTGGGCTTGGAATATGTTGCTTCATGGGGATAAACCCCGCTGCCGAGTTCTTCAATTCTAACGAGAGCCATTAAGCCTTTGAGGTTTAAATGCTTCCCATAAGCGGTATAGCTGATCTCATAGGCGTAAAATGAGGGCGTCTCATCTCTAAGTAGAATGCCGTTACTCATCCATAATTCAAAACTATCTCTTGCTCTTGTGTATTTATTAACAGCATCAGAATCGCCGGGCAAATCCATCCCATAATCTATCCTGACGATGTTGTAATCGCTTTTTTTGTATAAATCCTCCTTATAGGTAGGCGTGATAATATCATAAGGAGGTGCAGTAATCATATCCCCATTTACTATCAAAGGGTTGTAAAGTATTCCTCTGAAAGGTTTTATATATGCCATATCGTCCCTTTAATGAAAGATTTAAATGTGAGATATATTAGCATTTAATCGAGGAAAAATTAAATATTAAATACCCAACTTTCGCACTAAAATATATTGGATGGAATCTTAAATATCAAGGGTTAAAAGGTAAAAATATAATAAGACCTCTTTTTCTGATGATCTATTGTCATCCCAGCTTGTCCGGAATCTTTCTCAATTCCCCCTTAACAAAGGGGGATAAAGGGGGTTGTTACAAAAAGATTCTTGACGCGCTTCGCTTGCCTCCCTGTGCTTAGCATGCAGACAGGCGAGAATGACATAGAAACCGACTTTATAAAAAGACACTAGTTAAATTGGCAGAAATATAGATTTGAAGCAAAAAGATTATAAGGAGAAGAATGTCTTAAATAGAGGAGATTTGTTAATTTTGAGGGTTAAAGGAGGCATTATTTAGAGCCTGTTGATAAACTCTCATTAGTATAAAAGGCTGTCATTCCCGTGTAAACGGGAATCCAGATAAAAAGGAACTGGATTCATGCTTCCCGATTAAGACCTTCGAGGACAAGCTTCGCAGGAATGACTGCAAAAACCTTTTTAAACATGACCAATAAAAATATTGTATTATCAATACTTCATGTTGTTTACCGGACACTACTGACTTTGATACTATCAAATGCTTGAGGGTATTTATGCCTGCTAATCAAAAATTCAATTGCTATTTCCGGGTTAACGAGATATTGAATGATTTT
>JBBIIV010000038.1:0-15776 GCA_037446295.1 Nitrospirota bacterium | reverse complement strand
CTCTGATACTTGACCCTTTCATTTTATCAGGATTGCGGCATTGCGTGTCTTAGGTGTTTCAGGACAAAAGGTTTTCGGGCATCTATGCCTGCTCTTTTGAAACGAAATACATTTTTTTGGGATAAACAAAAAATAACGATTTTTTCAAACCTTAACGTTTTACTATTGTCAGGTAACCGGAAAATAGTATCATTGCCCCCCCAATGACTATTTTATAAGTAACTTCCTCGCTCAGAAACAGGGTGCCTAAAATTATCGCGGAGACAGGTTCAAGATAGCCTAAGATGGCAGATTTATTTGCCGTAACCTCTCTCATACCTCTGAAATAGAGCACAGGTGCTATAGTTGAATGAACTACCCCCATCACCCCAAATGCCCATAAAGATGAAGTAAAATTTGCTGGGATTTCAATAAACGGCAGCAAAATAAAAGCTATGGTTGCACTTTGGAAAAAGGTTATAACTACAGGATTAAATCTTTGGGCAAAGAATCTAAGGCTGATTATCAGGACTCCATATGCGATTCCAGAGACTAATCCCGCTATAATCCCTACTGTATTTTTGTCTCCGGCAAAAAGGAGCGCTAAAAGTTGAGATAGAGAGATATCAAGCATTATTAACAACCCTGCTGTAGAAAGGGCAATCGCTCCCCAAATTGTATGCGTCAATCGTTCTTTGAGAAAAATGGGCGCAAGCATTGCAACAATGACGGGTGCCGTATAATGCGTTAGCACAGCGTTTGCTATTGAGGTGTTTTGATATGCATAAAAAAATGTAAAGGAATTAAGCAGAGAAAGAGGACCCACAAGAATTAAAGATAATGCCTGTCTGCCTCTTGGCAAGTCTTGACGGACTGAGCTTTTAAGCAGAAATATGCCTAATAGTGTAGAAGAAATGACGCAGGAGAAAAAAATCAGGAAATGCACCGGCATGTTGGAAAATCTAATGACAATTCCGATAGAACTCCACATCAATATGGCTGCAATTATATAGAACATAAGAGATATTATAAGCCCTGAGAAGTTCTTTAGCAAAAAACAATTAAATTTAACCTAAATCCAGCAATAAAGAGCATGTTATTACGAGTCCTGCGAAAAGGAGTCCTTTAAAACTCTCTTGTTTTTAAGATTGCTTGCAATTAATACCTCTACTGCAAACAGTCTTGCTCAAGATGTTTTAAAGTGAACATTGGATAGCGGAGAGATTTTTAGAAAACCCAATTATTTCTTTTTGGCTAAATCAGCAATTTAACCCAGAATTGTCATTAGATGAATATTTCTAATGTCCGCCATTAGAAATTATTGCTTATAACTCATTGTAAAATAAGAAGTAAAAGCATAAAAACATAGTGCAAAAATGCGCAAACTGACAATAAGGAAGCCTTATATAAATATTAAGCAAAAAAGCTTTAACAAAGCTTTACAGATAAAGGAATAACATCTCCGAGCAAAGTCTCATTAAGTCTAATGACAATTCTGGGTTTAACGGCTGTAGTAACTATTTGATTTAAACATCCTCTTGAATATGTTTGATTCGTTTGCTTAAAGCCGGTTGCGAGATGCCTAAAAGGCGGGCAGCAGCTGATTGATTTCCTTTAGTACGTTTCATAGCGGTATGGATCAGGATGCGCACTGCTTCATCAATGGTCGGCAATTGATCAATTGAATCAAATAATCGGTCATTGGAGAATATATTCTTAATCTTAGGGCTAATATTAGTTTTGCTCAATAAGATAAAGTGGTCTGGAGTGAGAGTATTCCCTGTGCACCGAGCTACCGCATCAAATATTATCGACTTTAGCTCGCGAACATTACCAGGGAAATCGTATTTATTAAGCATAGGGAAAATTTCACGGCTGATACGAGGCTTTTGCTTAGTGATATCTTTGCACGCTTCATTTATAAAATGGTCAAATAAGGCGTATATATCTTCACGCCTCTCCCTTAACGGGGGGATATATACATAATGAGACTTTAGCCGATAATATAAATCCTTTCTAAATACCCCTTGCGCCAATTTGGTTTCGAGGTTCTGATGAGTAGATGCTATCACACGCGCCCTGAGTCTTTTTGGCTGGTCGCTCCCAAGAGGATAATAATCTCCATCTTGAAGCAGTTGTAATATTTTTACTTGAGATATGCCGCTCAAATCTCCAATCTCATCAAGGAAAAGCGTTCCCCCTGACGCCTTCTCGATCAAACCACTCCTTGGCTGATCTGCGCCTGTAAACGCTCCTCTCACATGGCCAAAAAGGGTGTCTGCAAACATGGTATCATCAAGCCCCCCAACATTAACTGCAATAAATTCGCCTGAACAACCGCTCAATTTGTGAACCGCATGTGCAATAATACCTTTGCCAACCCCGCTTTCTCCTGTTATAAGCAGCGACTGAGAGCTTTTTGCTACAGCCTCAAGATAGCGAAATATGGAATGCATTGAATGGCTTGCTGTTATGATTCCACTAAAGGCATCGGGCGTAGAAAGTATCTCGGAAAAAAAACTTTTGCTGATAGCCCTGTTTTCCCGCTCCATCTCTACAATGCGGATTGAGTGAAGGACTGTATTTATAATCCTTTCTTCTTCAGAGGTCTTGACGATATAATCAAATGCCCCTTGTTTCATACACCTGACAGCTGTTTCTACCTGGTTCATACCGCTGACAATTATAACCATGACTTCAGGATACTGCTCGCTGATTGACTTTAGCACTGTTTCACCAGAAAGATACGGCATTGTAAGATCAAGAAGGACGATCCCTATATCGTTATCCTCCAAAAAACCAGTTACTTCGCGGCTATCCTGACAGGTGATAACATTAGTAATATCAGCCAACCGCGCAAGGGATATCCGAAGGGAACGAAGCCATGCCTGTTCATCATCAACTATGAGGATGCTAAAAGCTGGATAGAGGGATTGTTTCATTGTTCTCTTGTCTCAATTGGGAGTCTTATTATTACTGTAGTTCCTTTGCCGAGCGCTGATTCAAATTGCATAATCCCTCCGTGTTCGCGGATAATGCCGTCTGAGATAGCAAGGCCAAGCCCTGTGCCGCCAGTTTCGCGTTTTGTGGTGAAAAAGGGGTCTGTAAGATGCTGAAGATATTCAGGGTGTATCCCCATGCCTTCATCGCGCACTTGAATAATCACAGATTTTGATGACTGTTCATAAAATGTAGAGACATAAATGCCTTTACTTTTATCCTGAAGCGCTTGTGCAGCATTAAGTATAATATTTACAATTACTTGCTCAAGGCGCTGGGGATTCCCCTTGACCGGTGGAAGTTGACTGCCTAGGTTCATACTAAGATGGTTTGTTGTCTTTTCAATAAAGTTCCCTATAAGGCGCATTGAAGTTTGCACCACGGCATTGATATCAACTTCTTCGTCATATTTTACATCACTTCTTCGCGAAAAGTGTTTCAGGTCTTCTACAATTTTTTTAATTCTTTTAGCGGATTCATTCATTTCATCAATTATAAGGGGCACTTCACCCCGCATTTGAGAATAAGGAAGTCCCCCCATTATAAAATCGCCATTTTCGAAATAATACTTATCAAGTATCGGCATAACATCCGAATTTACACGCGAGATAGTGGGTAGATTGAGAAGAATCAGTCCTATTGGATTATTTATCTCATGTGCCATACCTGAAACGAGGATGCCGAGAGTTGCCATCTTGTCTGCCTGCATAAGCTGAAGCTGTTGACGTTTTAATTCTTCCGCTGCCTGTTTTCGCTGCTCCACTTCATGCTGAAGAGCAGCTGTGCGATTGGCTACAAGCTGTTTTAGTGAATGAGACCATATCAATGATACGACAAGCCCTGAAATAAGAAAAATCAGGACAAAAGGTCCGTATTCGGCAACCCATGGATGTATTTCATATGCTGGAAACCACTTATCCTGAAGCATCCTATATCTCCCCGAACGCCTCAATTGTTCCATGCCATCGTTGAAAAGAGCCAGTATTGCTTGATCGCCTTTTTTTACTGCATAACAGTATTTTTTTGTATCTACGCCCTTGACAACGGTTTTGATATTCTTGATTCTGAATTCAGAAATAAGGTGGGTAGCCGGCATAGTGGCAATCACAGCATAATCATATTGCCCTGTTGAGAGAAGTTTTACGGCATCAGCTAATGTGGGCACTGGAATTATATTAGCCTGAATACCTGATTGAATGAAATAGTCGTGCATAATGCCGCGACCTAGCAAGATAACATTCTTGTCGGTCAATTCATCAAGGGAATGAACAGGATGAGCCTTCTCATAAGCAAAAATAGAATGGGAGACAAAAGAGTGCGGGGGTGAAAAATCCAGGGTCTTTTCCCGCTCCTCGCTATATGAGATACCCTGCAAAATGTCAATCTCGCCTGTCTCGAGCATCCTGCGCATCTCTGCCCAAGATTCACCGAGCTGTATTATTACCTCAAAACCTTGCTCATTAGCTATTTCACGAGTTAGTTCAACTACAAATCCTGTTGGATTGCCCTCGTTATCAAGGAATTCATAAGGAGGGTAGGCGCTGTTTCCACCGACTACGATCACCTTTTTGCTCACGGGGTTACTGTCGGTAGCGCTTGAGATTTCTACGGCAAGAATGAGCAAGAGGCAGACAGCAAAACAAAAATACAACTTTGCCAGGAAACTGTAGTTGAAATTTTGTTTAGCAAGCATAAATACCCTCAAATATTTTATAGTATCAAAGTATCAAATGACACCTTGACACTCTGACACCTGACACTTTCATTTTATCGGGGTTCCGGCATTGTATGTCTAAAGTGTTTCAGGACAAAAGGTTTTCGGGCATCTATGCCCGTTCTTTTGAAACGAAATGCTTTTTTTGGGGTTAAGATGTTTTTCATAAAATAAGACAGCAGTGTCAGGTAAACAACTTGAAGTATTGATAATACAATATTTTTATTGGTTATGTTTAAAAAGGTTTTTGAAGTCATTCTTGCGAAGCTTGTCCTCGAAGGTCTTAATCGGGGATCAGGAACCCAGCAAATCATTATTATTGGATTCCCGTTTACATGGGAATGACAGACCATAATAATTATTACATTTTTTACCGGACACTATTGAAAATAAGAGATGTATTTGTAAACTTGTCCTTGCGTTGTATTAAAGCCTTTGCATCTATATAGAGGCTGTTTATAAATTGCCGTTTTTTATTTCCGTCATGCCCGAGGTTATTAGTCGGGCATCCAGAAAGGCTTGAAAAAACTGGATTCCTGCTTTCGCGGGAATGACAACCTTTTATCCCAATGAGAGTTTATAAACAGACTCTATATAATCTCTGGATTACTGGCTGAAGGTTCAACTACAAATAGACGGTTTATTCAGGCCATTTGCTTATGATGTTTCCATCTTTATCAAATTTGCAGGCGAGGATATATGGATCGTGATAAAAGGTAAACCATGCTCCTTGATTAACGCCCCTGTTTTCCCATTCCTCTTTCATTGCAATAGCATCCATAGGATAATTATCATAAGCTGTTACCCACAAAGGGTTGAAATGGGCATGAGTGGTCAGCAAATCACCCAAATGCAAGGCTTTTTGCCCTTGTGATTCGAGTTCAACTATCTGATGCCCCCTGTTATGGCCGCCGGTATAAAACACCTTGACGCCCTGTTGTATCTCGGTATCTCCATCAACCAGTTCAAGGCATGTGCTCTGTTTCAAGGTTTCATAGTTAATATGCCAGAATGAATTCATAGACCTTTTGTTGGGGGTCAGAACATCTTCCCATTCTTTTTTCTGAATTATATGTCTTGCATTTGGGAATGTAAGAGATAATTTGCCGTCTTCCTCCATTGTAACAACCCCGCCTGAATGATCCCAATCATAATGAGTAAGGATTACAAAATCTATATCCTCTCTTTTTATCCCGAGATCATCAAGGTCTTTGAAAAGATTCCACTCCTGTTTGACCCTGAATATCTTTTTCTGTTTATCGTTTAGCTTGTTTCCTAACCCAGATTCAATTATGATGACAACGCGAGGTGTTTTTACAAGAATAGGCCATGTCGTGAGCGGTATATAATTATCTTCAGTGGAGGCATATTTTTTAGACCACAGCGCCTTCGGAACAACACCGAACATTGTGCCGCCATCTAACTCAAATATGCCTCCATTTAACCATGTCAGTTCAAAACCACCTAGTTGAAAGCCTTTCTTCATTGCTTGGATTTATTTTTTGGCGTATCCAATTTGCTTTAAAGCTTCTTCAATCTCACCAAGTATTGCGGGGTCGTCTATTGTCGCAGGCATAGAGTATGTCTGGCCATCCGCGATTTTTCTCATGGTTCCTCTTAATATTTTTCCTGAGCGAGTTTTCGGCAATCTTGCTACTACAGCTGTATCTTTATAGCAAGCGATAGGGCCAATCTGATCCCTAATCATCTGTGTAAGCTCCTTTTTTATCTCTGCATGCTCTCGACTTACGCCGGCCTTTAATACGACTGTGCCGACAGGCAACTGCCCTTTGAGGTTGTCTCCCACCCCGAAAACTGCACACTCTGCTACATCAGGGTGCTTCGAGATAATCTCCTCCATAGCGCCCGTGGAGAGGCGATGACCAGCTACATTTATTACATCATCAACCCTGCCCATTACAAAAACATATCCGTCCTTATCTATATTCCCGCCATCAGCGGTAAAGTAATAGCCAGGATAAATGTTAACATACGAATTGAGAAACCTCTCTTCAGCATTCCAAAGAGTGGGCAATGTTCCTGGCGGTAGAGGGAGCTTTACTGCCAAAATTCCATCTGCCCCTGGCGGAACCTTCTTTCCGTCAGCATCCAATACTTGCAAATCGTAACCCGGGACAGGTTTTGTCGAGGAGCCAGCTTTAATTGGGAATTCTTCTATCCCCATACAATTCGCGGTGATAGGCCAACCCGTCTCAGTCTGCCACCAGTGATCGATAACGGGCCGTTTGATCAGTTCGCTTGCCCAGTAGTATGTATCAGGGTCGAGCCTTTCTCCAGCTAAAAACAGTATCTTAAAAGTCGAGAGGTCATATTTTTTAAAATAATCGCCTTTTGGATCCTCCCTCTTAATAGCCCTGAATGCAGTTGGCGCTGTGAACAATACCTTTACCCCATGTTCCGTGATAACCCTCCAGAAAGCTCCAGGATCTGGGGTGCCAATGGGCTTGCCTTCGTAAACTATGGTCGTGCAGCCTGTAATGAGCGGCGCATATACAATATATGAATGACCTACGACCCACCCAACATCTGAAGCCGCCCAATATACATCCCCAGGTTTGACATTATAGATGTTTTCCATACTCCATCTGAGGGCTACTGCATGACCCCCATTATCTCTAACTATGCCTTTGGGCAATCCCGTTGTGCCTGATGTATAAAGGATATACAAAGGATCGGTTGCCTTTACTGGAACACATTCTACTGGTGAAGCCTTTGACATTAATCCTTCCCAGTCAAGGTCGCGTCCTTGCTTTAATTCCCCCTTTGCTTGTGGTCTCTGTAAAATCACACACTTTTCAGGTTTATGAGAAGCCAATTCAATAGCTTTATTAAGCATTGGAACGTATTCTATGACTTTCTTCACTTCTATGCCGCAGGAGGTCGCCACTATAACCTTTGGCTTTGCGTCATCAATTCTGACAGCGAGTTCGTTAGGGGCAAAACCACCAAAGACAACAGAGTGGACAGCGCCCAGCCTCGCACATGCTAGCATTGCCACCAGCGCTTCAGGAACCATGGACATATAAATAATGACCGTATCTCCTTTATTGACGCCAAGAGACCTTAAGGCACCAGCAAACTTTGCAACCTTATCAGTTAATTCTTTGTAAGTGTATTTTTGCACCTGGTTTGTTACAGGACTGTCCCAAATTATCGCTGTTTGATTGCCCCTTCCGCTTTCAACATGACGGTCGAGGGCATTATAACAGGTGTTTAATTCCCCGCCCGCAAACCAACGATAAAAAGGCACGTTCGAATCATCAAGCACCTTATCCCATTTTTTATACCATGATATTGCCTCTGCAGCTTCGCCCCAAAAGCCGTTTGGGTCCTCAATGCTCTTTTTGAAAATTTGCTCATACTTACCCATATGAACTCCTCCCTTTACTACCACGAACTGACCTCCCAAAGGGAAGTTTTATTATGTAATTAATGATATTAATAGCTTAGGATTGTATTTTCTCTAAGCCCTGACATTATCTAGCTTTGAGGCTGTATAATGGGCAACCAGATGTAATCCATACTTGAAAAACGGTTTATTTCAAATGCTATTTTTAATACTGGGAAGCCCTGCAAAAGACTAACAGGCTTATATATTCTGGCATTTGAATGTATATTATACTGCTTTTTTCATAAGAAAAGTCAACAAAAAGAGGACTGCTTTTGAGTTCTTGACTTTTGTAAATAATAGTTGTTTATAATAAATTGGCTTTTTGTATTTTATCATTAAACACTGTCTATATATTTTTTAATATGTAGTATTGGTATAAACGGCTAAAATAACAATATTTGAGGGAGTCCCAATATGTCTTCAGCAACTGTTAAGTTTGAACCCGAGTTTTCACAGCCCATACTTCAGGATATCATGGAAAAATCAGGACAGAACCTGCTGGCGTGCTATCAGTGCCGTCGCTGCGCTGCTGGGTGTCCAGTAAGCGAAGAATCAGGAGTTACACCTGACAGGTTGATACGAATGATAATTTTTGGCGACAAGGATGGAGCGTTAAACAACTTACTTGTATGGAAATGTGTCGCTTGCTACACCTGCGGAGAACGATGTCCCAATAATATTCAAACTGCCAAGATCACAGAGACATTAAAACAGCTTTCCAAAAAAGCGCATCTGGAGTCCTTAAGCCCTAAAATAGCAGCTTTTCACGAGGCTTTTATCAAGTCTGCGGTCAAAAACGGCAGGCTTAGCGAGATGGATTTAATGATTGACTTCGGAAAGAAAAACGCTAATCATGAGCTTAAAAAAGGCGGGGGGTGGCCAGCGATTATCGCTGAATTAAAAGGTCAAGCAAAACTCGGAATGGCATTATACAAGAAAAAAAGGGTTCATCTCGGTTCCGAGAAGGTTAAAAATATTTCAGAGATTAAAAATCTCGCTAAAAAATCAGAGATATTTAAGTAGAGATATTTGATGGGCAGTTTCGCTTTATCAACTGTGCCTGTAAAAATGCATAAATGGTTATTTGGTGGGTTAACAACCGACTGTTTATTCTGCTGAAATACTTAAGATACAGAGGTAATTTTATGAAAATTGGGTATTATCCAGGATGTTCTTTGCACGCATCTTCAGCCTTTTATGATGTCCAGACCAAGATGGTTTTCAGACATCTTGGGGTTGACCTTGTGGAGATTGAGGATTGGAATTGCTGCGGCGCTACTTCAGCTTGCAAAACAGACAGTTTCCTGTCAGTGGCACTGCCTGCCCGCAACATTGGAATAGCCGATGCCAGCGGGCTTGATGAACTGGTTATCCCTTGTTCATCCTGTTACAGCCGCACATTGGTATCACAGAAGATATTAGCAGACAACACTGACTTAAGAGATGCTATTAATTCTGACCTCGGGAAAAAGGTATCGGGAAGGGTAAAGATACTGAGCATTCTTGAGCTAATTTTGCGAAGGGTTAACGCAAAAGACTTTCCCGAAAAGCTGAAAAATAAGCTCGATGGCTTTAAACCTGCCTGCTACTACGGCTGCCTGCTCACACGATTTCCATATGATGTAGAAGTTCCCGATAATGTTGAAAACCCTCAGGGCATGGATATAATCTGTGAGAAAATCGGGGCAAAGCCGGTCGATTGGAATTACAAAACCGACTGCTGTGGTGCCTCTGCAACAGTTAACGATACGGATGTTGCCCTGCGCTTGATGTCCAAAATTATGAAAGACGCTATTGCTCGTGGTGCTAATTGTTTAGTAACAACTTGTCCTATGTGCCAACTGAATCTTGACGCTTATCAGGATAAGGTAAGAGAAAAATATGGGATTCAACAGAGGTTGCCAGTCTATTTTATCACCGAGCTACTTGGGGTAGCCCTTGGCATAAGCGCCAGAGAACTCCAAATCGATAAACACCTTATTGACGCTGAAGGACTTTTAAAGGAGATTAAACAGGTATGAGCGCAAAAACTGATAACAATAAAAGAGGTTCTGTTTTAATAGTGGGCGGCGGCATAGGCGGTATGCAGGCAGCTTTAGACCTTGCCGACGGCGGATTTAAGGTTCATATGGTTCAAAGGGACTCCTCTATTGGCGGTATCATGGTCATGCTCGATAAGACTTTTCCTACCGGTGATTGCTCAATGTGTATGATATCCCCAAAAATGGTCGAGGTAGGCCGTCATCTCAATATAGATATCCATTCACTTTCAGAGGTGGTATCCGTTCAGGGCAAACCTGGCGATTTCACTGTCAGGATAAAACATTATCCCAGATATGTTGACCCTAATAAATGCACAGGCTGCGGCGACTGCGAAGCCAAATGTCCCAAAAAGGTTCCTAGCGAGTTTGAACAGCAGCTTGGCCCCCGCAAGGCAATTTATTGCATGTTTCCTCAGGCAGTTCCAAACACAAGGGTAATTGACCCTGCAAATTGTATTTATTTAATAAAAGGCAAGTGCAAAAACTGTGAAAAGGCTTGTAAGGCAAATGCAATAAATTTTGAGGATAAGGGAAGCGAAATCGAGCTTAAGGTTGGAGCGATAATACTCTGCCCTGGCTTAGACCGCTATGATGCGGTAGTAAGGGGTGAGCTTGGACTGGGCAGATGGAAAAATGTCCTTTCTTCTATACAGTTTGAGAGGGTGCTCTCTGCATCAGGCCCATTCAAAGGAGAGATCAAAAGACCTTCTGACGGTAGACACCCTACCAAGGTTGCTTGGATTCAATGCGTAGGTTCCCGAGACTCTCATAATGCAAACCCTTGGTGCTCCTCTGTATGTTGTATGTATGCCACTAAACAGGCTATTATTGCAAAGGAACACGACTCTCATATTGAGCCTACAATCTTTTTCATGGAGATGAGGGCATACGGCAAGGACTTTGACAAGTATGTCGAAAGGGCAAAGAATGATTACGGTGTCCGCTATCAAAGGGCTATGATATCTGCTATCCGCGAAGATGCCGAGACAGAAGATTTAATTCTGAGATATGCCCTTGAAGACGGCACCCTCATTGATGAGACCTTCGATATGGCAGTCCTCTCAATAGGTCTCGAGCCCTATAAAGACGCCCCAGAATTTGCCAAGATATTTGGGATTGACCCCAATCAATACAATTTTGCGAAGACATCAACATTCAATCCCGTTCAGACCTCACGGAAAGGCATATATGTGGCCGGTACATATCAGGCTCCAAAGGATATCCCTGAGACTGTGATGCAGGGAAGCGCAGTAGCTGGCGAGGCAATGTCCCTCTTGGGTGATGCAAGATGGACAGAGACTGTTACGAGACAGCTCCCCCCTGAAATGGATGTATTAGGGCAGGAACCAAGAATAGGTGTTTTTATCTGCCACTGCGGCATCAACATAGCTGCAACTGTTGATATAGATAGGGTTGTTCAGGCTGTTAAAGATCTTCCCAATGTTGTGTATGCCACCAACACCCTCTACGCATGTTCGCAAGATAGTCAGGAAATGATTAAGCAACTTATCAAAGACAATAATCTCAATAGAATTGTAGTGGCTTCCTGCACACCGAGAACACATGAACCCCTTTTTCAGGAGACCATTCGCGAGGCGGGTTTGAATAAATATCTTTTTGATCTTGCAGATATAAGAGAGCAGTGTTCATGGTGTCATATGGGCAATAGGGAAGAGGCAACTAAAAAGGCTATTAAAATAGCTAAGATGGCGATTGCCAAGGCAAGGCTCCTTGAGCCTCTCAAAACCGAAACCGTCAATGTAACCCCTATTGGCATGGTTTTGGGCGGCGGTATAGCCGGCATGACCTCAGCACTTTCTCTTGCGGATCAAGGGTTCAAGGTTCATCTTATTGAAAGAGAGGCAGATTTGGGAGGGCTCGCAAGAAATCTTTATATGACATTGGAAAGAGATAATGTTCAAGAATTCCTGAAGACAAAAATTAATCAGGTGAAGTCTCATCCTAATATAACAGTTCATACAGGGGTTGAGGTCAAGAAAACCGACGGTTTTGTAGGGAATTTTGTTACTACACTTACGGATGGTTCCAGTTTTGAGCATGGTGCAATCATACTCACAACTGGCGGCGCTGAATATACACCCACGGAATATTCTTATCAGGAACATGAAAAAGTAATAACCCAGCGAGAGCTTGAAAAGGAGCTTGCTAATGGAGATTCACCGGAAGCAGGCGATACATATGTGATGATTCAATGTGTCGGCTCTCGTGAGGAGCCTTATCAATACTGTTCAAGGGTATGCTGTCAGGACGCTATTAAAAACGCCATCGCTATAAAAGAGAGAAACCCAAAGGCGCAAGTCATAATTCTCTACCGTGATATCAGGACCTATGGCTTGAGAGAGGACTTTTATAAGAAAGCTCGCGACATCGGAGTCCTCTTTATCAGATATGAAGTTGATAAAAAACCTGTTGTAGAATTTACTGATAATAAATTTGTTGTAAAAACTTGGGACTATCTCCTGAATAAGGAAATGCTTATCGATGCAAAATATCTTGTGTTGTCAACAGGCTTGAGACCTCACCAGACAACCGAGAAGGTTAGTAGTTTGTATAAGGTTACTCGCAATCAGGATGGCTACTTCCTTGAAGCTCATGTGAAGCTTCGCCCTGTTGATTTCCCGAGCGAAGGCATTTTTGTGGCAGGGCTTGCTCATGCGCCCAAAAATCTTGATGAAACTATCAGTCAGGCGCTTGCTGCTGCCGGACGAGCAGGGGTTGTCCTGTCTCACAAACAGCTTTCTGTTTCGGGTATCATAGCAAAGCATAGGAAAGAGAATTGCATGTCCTGCCTCACCTGCATGAGAGTTTGCCCGTTTGATTCCCCATTTATAGATGAGGATGGCAGGATTTCTCATAATGAGATTAAGTGTCATGGTTGCGGTATTTGCGCTGCAATCTGCCCTGCCAAGGCATTTCAGGTTAATAATTTCCGTGACGACCAGATACTTGCCATGATAGACCAGGCAACTGTGTGTGAGCCCTTGACTGTAGATAAATGAGATAACTTTCAAATTAAAATAGAAGAACTTTTAGGAGGGAAAATCAGTTATGTCAAAAGTTGCGGAAGCAGATGTTCAGAAAGAGGCTCCTTCGATAGAGAAGCCTCGCGAAATTCCGCCTGGCTGGGAGCCGAATGTGCTGGCGATAGCGTGCCACTACTGCGCATTTGCAGCAGCGGATCTGGCTGGCGTGATGCGCCTTTCTTATCCAACTAATGTTAAGGTTGTTCGGGTCCCATGCACTGGCAAGCTCGATTATATTCATATCCTTCATGCCTTTGAGAAAGGGGTAGATGGCGTTTTTGTTGCTGGTTGACTCCAGGGTCAGTGCCATTACCTGGAGGGTAATACATTTGCTGCAAGGCGGGTAAAATATCTTAAAAAACTGCTGCCCAAAGTGGGCATTACCCCCGAACGTGTAGAGATGTTCAATCTATCTGCCGCCATGGGTGGGAGATGGGCTGAGATTTGCACAGAGTTTACAGAAAGAGTCCGTAAACTGGGACCATCCCCTATGTGGTTTGCGGTTTGTAAGCAAAACGGTAAATAAGGAGTGAGAAGAAATGATAGTCGCCCAACAGAAGCCTTTTGATGAAATTTGGAATATGGTCAAGAACTTCAAAAAAGTTCTTGTTTATGGTTGTAATACCTGTGTAGCAATCTGTCACGCAGGCGGCGAGAAGGAAGCAGAGATACTTGCCTCCATGATAAGGATGAAGGCATCGCAGGAAGCCATTGATATGAAGGTTGGTCACGCGTCTGTAATGAGACATTGCGAGCCCGAGTATTTTGATCCCTTGATGGATGAGGTCAGGACATATGATTTGATACTATCAACGGCCTGTGGTGTGGGGGTTAATTTCCTCGCCCAGAGAATCGGGAATATCTCAGTCTATCCTGGCATTAACACTACATTCTACGGTGCTGTTCCCAAGCCAGGGGAGTTCATAGAGCTTTGCGCCGGATGCGGCAACTGTATTCTCCATCTAACAGGAGGCATTTGTCCTATAGCTCGCTGCACAAAGTCGTTGATGAACGGACCATGCGGTGGCACAGACAAAGGAAAATGTGAGATTAGCCAAGAAATTGACTGCGGCTGGTATTTGATAGTCGAAAGGATGAAACAGCTCGGGAATCTGGAAGCACTTCTTGAGATTCAACCTCCAAGAGACTGGTCAACATCCTTCCACGGCGGACCTCGAAGAATTGTGCTGGAGCATTTACAGGACTTTGAAGAAAAAGAAGAGAAAAGAGCATAAAGGCGGGAGGAAATAAATATGAAAAGTGGTAGCAATCTTGAACGAGTAATCTTGAGCGGGAAGCCCGCGGTAACTGCAGAGTTGGGCCCGCCGATGAGCGCCGACCCCCATGAAATTATCGAGAAGGCGCACATCCTCAAAGGATACTGCGATGCGGCTAATATCACAGACTGCCAGACAGCTGTCGTGAGAATTTCAAGCATCGCAGGTGCGGTCCTTGCGTTTAGAGAAGGTCTTGAGCCTGTCATGCAAATGACTTGCAGAGATAGAAACAGAATTGCAATGCAGGCAGATTTGCTTGGTGCGGCGGCTATGGGGATCAAAAATTGCCTCTGTATCGCAGGAGATCATCAGAAATTCAGCTCTGCTGGAAGGCTCAAAGGGCATCCAGGGGCAAAAAATGTATATGATGTTGATACAACCCAGCTTGTAGGCATCCTAAAAAAGATGAGAGATGAGGGGTTGCAGCAAGGAGGCGATAAGCTGCAGGTGCCTCCTAAATTTTTCATCGGAGCGACATGGACCCCTGCTGGTGACCCGATAGATTTCAGGCCATTAAACCTTATGAAGAAGACTAACGCAGGCGCTGATTTTATTCAAACCCAGGGCATTTATGATATCGAGATTTTTAAATCCCAAATGGAAAAAGCTCGGAACCTCGGATTGCATGAGAAGGTTGCAATATTAGGGGGTATAATAGTCCCGAGAAATTTTATGATGCTTAAATATATGGACTCATCAGTTGCTGGTGTTACCGTGCCTAAATCAATGCTCGAAAGACTGAAGAAGGTCAAAGATGCTGCTGGCGACGATAAAAAGAAATCAAAAGAGATGCAAGAGGCTGAGGGTATAAAGATAACTGTTGAATTAATTCATCAAGTGCTCGAAATACCAGGCGTTAAAGGGGTTCATATTCAAGCGATTGAGTGGGAAACGGCGATTAAGGAGATTGTTACCGCTGCTGGATTATACCCCAGACCAATTTTTACAGATTGAATATTTTCAAAAACTGATGAGCAAAAGCAGATTTGATGACTTGGCATGACAGGCTGCTAATGAACCTGCCTTTGTCAGTCGCTTTTCAAACATTTGCAACAGAGTGCTTGCTTTTGCGATGAAGCCTGAAAAGGCTGTTTTGAGTTGGATTTTTAGAACTTGTGTCTAAGTTTTCTGTATTTTAGGTTCATTATTTTCTGATTATTTAAAAAAGGGGGCATTGCCCCCCTTTTTTAAATGTTCCACGTGGAACATAGCAGGGAATTGACCTCCAACGGATATTCCACCTGTCTAAAAGTGATAACCAATTGATATAATTAACAAAAAGCACCATAGCAAGCCCTATATGTAGGC
>JBBIIV010000037.1:0-16035 GCA_037446295.1 Nitrospirota bacterium | reverse complement strand
TAAGGGAAGGCGGAAGGACGGTCGGCGCAGGCGTTGTCACCGAGGTCATGGAGTAGAAAAGTGAATCCTAAAATAAGAATAAAATTGAAAGCCTATGACTACAGATTGCTAGATCAGTCGGTCAGGGAAATTGTTGATACAGCTAGAAAAACAGGCGCTAAAATTGCCGGACCTGTTCCCCTGCCTACAAAGATTACCCGATTTACTATATTAAGGTCTCCTCATGTAGATAAGAAATCGAGGGAGCAGTTTGAGATAAGAACCCATAAAAGACTTATTGATATATATGATCCCACCCCGGATACCGTTAATGCTCTGATGAGCCTGGATCTTGCTTCAGGGGTTGATGTGGAGATTAAGCTATGAAAGGTATAATTGGTAAAAAACTTGGTATGACACAGATATTTTCTGACAACGGGAACTATATACCGGTTACGGTAGTAGAGGCAGGACCTTGTTGCGTTGTTCAGGTTAAAACGATACAGAAAGATGGCTACGATGCCGTCAAGCTTGGTTTTGTAGAAAAGAAAAAGGCTTCCAAAATAACTAAGCCTCTTGACGGTATTTTTAAGAAAGCTGGGCTTTCAGTTTATAAAATTTTGAAAGAGTTCAGGATGGCAGGATTGAAGGTCGGCGATTTCGTGAATGTAGATACATTTAATAAGGGCGATAGGGTCAAAGTCTCCGGCATATCCAGAGGCAAGGGCTTTCAGGGCGTTATGAAGAGGCATAATTTCAAGGGTGGGCCTTCATCGCATGGCTCCATGTTTAACAGGGCACCAGGTTCAATAGGCGCCAGTTCATATCCTTCCAGAGTCTGGAAAGGTCTGCGCATGGCAGGTCATATGGGTAGCGAGAGGGTTACGGTTAGTAATCTTACGATTGTTGATATAAGACCTGAGCTGAATCTGATTTTGATAAAAGGCGCTTTGCCAGGGGGCGAAAATTCAATTGTCGAGATATGGAAGGATAACTAAGATGCTCGAAATAGATATCAGGGACATAAACAATGACATTAAGGGCAAGCTAAAATTGCCCGAGCAAGTTTTCGGATGTGGGGCATCTGAATCCGTCGTTCATACAGCCGTTAGGGGCTATCTTGCTAATCAGCGTCAGGGAACCCATGCTACCAAAACAAGAGGACTTGTAAGCGGAGGCGGTAGGAAGCCTTGGAAACAAAAGCATACAGGAAGGTCAAGACATGGCAGCATCCGTTCTCCATTATGGAAGGGTGGCGGAACAACCTTTGGTCCACAGCCGAGGGACTACTCAATAAAACTTCCAAAAAAGCAGAGAAAGATCGCATTATATAAAGCTTTGACCATGAAGTTAACTGATGGGGAGATCATCTTGATAGATTCTCTGAGTATGGATACGCCTAAAACAAAGAGAATGGTCGAGATTCTGAAGAAATTAGGGCTTTCTACTAAAACAGTCCTCCTTGTGACTGCAAATAAGGACGACAGCGTTTTTCTGTCAGTTAGAAATATTCCTACGATGGCTATTATTGAGGTGGATGACCTGAATGCATATCATGTGGCGTGTTATGATACCATACTTTTTACCCTCGATGCCATGAAAAAGCTGCAGACTAAAGTTGCTTCGGAGGCATAGGCATGAAATCAATATATGATGTTATCAAGAAACCCCTTTTTACTGAGAAGGGTATGGATATGAAAGAGAAGGATAACAAGATACTCATTGAGGTCAATATAAAAGCCAATAAACATGAAATAAAAGAAGCTGTTCAGGAGATATTCAAGGTCAAGGTTGAAAAGGTTGCTACAGTTAGGTCGGTTGGCAAGATGAAGAAGTTCGGCAGGTCTGTCGGAAGGCTACCCGACAGAAAAAAGGCTGTAATAACTTTAAAAAAAGGTCAAAAACTTGATTTTATCGAGGGTGTATAATGGGGATAAGAAAATATAAACCGACTTCGGCAGGCAGGAGGTTCCAAAGCACTTCCGATTATAAAGATGTAACCTCTGATAAGCCTTATGAGCCTCTGACTCATAATTTAAAAAAGACAGGAGGCAGGAATAGCGACGGCAGAGTTACCGCATGGCATCGCGGCGGCGGCAACAAGAGGCAGTACAGGATCATAGATTTTAAAAGAGACAAGAAAAATATTTCTGCAGTTGTTAAGTCTATTGAATATGACCCCAACAGATCTGCAAGGATAGCTTTACTCAAATACACGGACGGTGAATACAGATATATAATTGCCCCGATAAATTTAAATATCGGCGACACTGTTGTATCAGGCTCTGGCGCTGAAATTAAGCCGGGCAATGCATTGGCGATTAACGAGATACCGCTTGGTACGATGATTCATAATATAGAATTGTTTCCCGGCAGCGGGGCTAAACTTGTAAGGAGTGCGGGTTCTTCTGCTCAGATTGTCGCCAAAGAAGGCAGATATGCTCATATCAAAATGCCTTCAGGCGAGGTTAGGCTTATCATGATTGACTGTATGGCAACAATCGGGCAGGTAAGCAACATCGAACACGAAAATATAACCTTTGGCAAAGCAGGGAAAAAAAGACATATTGGCAAAAGACCTCATGTCAGGGGCGTTGCCATGAACCCTATAGATCATCCCTTGGGCGGGGGCGAAGGAAAGGCATCAGGGGGAAGAACTGCGTGCACACCTTGGGGCAAGCCCGAAGGTGTTAAAACAAGGAAAAATAAGAGAACGGATCAATATATTGTCAGAAAACGGAAAAAGAATTAAATTGAAGCCGGCTCATTATGCCGCTTAACATGTGAGCATTATTTTTTATTATTGAGATTTTAAGAAGGAGGTATAAGTGCCAAGATCTCTTAAAAAAGGTCCTTTTGTTGAACCAAGTCTTATGAAAAAGGTTCAGACGCTTATTGACACAGGCGATAAAAAAATGATTAAGACTTGGTCGAGGCGCTCCACGGTAGTTCCAGAGTTTATAGGCTTTACATTTGCAGTTCATAACGGAAAGAAATTTATTCCAGTGTATGTGACTGAAAATATGGTTGGACATAAGCTTGGTGAGTTTTCTCCCACAAGAACATTCAGGGGGCATGCAGGCTCCTCAAAGTCAGCGAAAGGTTAATGATATGGAATCAAAGGCAGTTTTAAAATTTGTGCGGATAGCTCCGAGAAAGGCGAGAAGAGTCGTTGATTTACTTAGGGGAAAGACCGCTTCTGAGGCATTGACAGTATTGAGATTTATGCCTTACAGGGCGGCAAAACCTATAGAAAAGGCTTTAAAGTCTGCCATGGCAAATGCGGAACAAAAAAATACAAAGGTTGATATTGACAAATTGAGGATACATAAAGCCCTTATAGATCAAGGGCCCGTAATGCGCCGCACTGATACTCGGGCTATGGGCAGGGCAAACATAATCAAGAAAAGGACATCTCATATTAAAATTATTCTTGTGGAGGAATAACCATAATGTTTAACCGCATAATGAACTGTTCAGAGGTAATTAAACAAATTTATATGGCGTTTCCCAGTTTTTCCGGGAGGTGTTAATTTGGGGCAGAAGACTAATCCTATTGGAAATAGAGTTGGAATA
The DNA here is from genome assembly GCA_037446295.1 of Nitrospirota bacterium. Lineage (GTDB taxonomy): Bacteria > Nitrospirota > Thermodesulfovibrionia > Thermodesulfovibrionales > Dissulfurispiraceae > DYHD01. The sequence continues at coordinate 12,480 of JBBIIV010000037.1, read as the reverse complement.
ATCAGGACTTGGGAGTCGAGATGGTTTCTAAAGAAGGGTTATTCCGATCAACTGATTGAAGATTTGAAAGTCCGCAAGTTAATTAAAGAAAAGCTCTCTCATGCTGGGGTCTCTAAGATAGAGGTAGAGAGGCCCGGACAAAAGATTAAGCTGATAATTCACACTGCAAGGCCCGGTATAATCATAGGGAAAAAGGGCGCTGAAGTGGAGAAGTTGAAGAAGGAGGTAGAAAACATTACCGGAAAGCAGGTCGGTGTTGATATAAAAGAGGTTAGAAAGCCCGAGGTAAATGCCCAGCTTGTATCTGAAAATATCGCCATGCAATTAGAAAAGAGAGTGGCTTTTAGGAGAGCACTGAAGAGAGCCGTATCTTCCGCGTTGAGGTTCGGCGCCCCTGGAATAAAGGTGCAATGTTCCGGAAGGCTTGCAGGGGCTGAAATCGCCCGTTCTGAATGGTATAGAGAAGGAAGAGTCCCCTTGAGCACTTTCAGATCCGATGTAGATTATGGCTTTGCAGAAGCGAGGACTACATATGGAATCATCGGGATAAAGGTCTGGATATATAGCGGCGACATCTTAAGAGAGCAGAAAGGAACTGCTGAGAGGGAGTGATAATATGCTTGCGCCTAAAAAAATTAAATATAGAAAAATGATGAAGGGCAATATGAGAGGTATCGCATATCGCGGCTCTGAGGTTAATTTTGGCGAGTACGGCATAAAATCTCTTGAACCCGGCTGGATAACGAGCCGCCAGATTGAAGCAGCAAGAGTTGCGATTACAAGGGCAGCAAAGAAAGGTTGCAAGGTTTGGATAAGGATATTCCCTGATAAACCAATCACAAAAAAGCCTGCTGAGACCAGAATGGGCAAAGGCAAAGGTAATCCGGAGTATTGGGTTGCAGTTGTCAAGCCCGGCAGGATTCTTTATGAGATATCTGGTGTTAATGAAGATATAGCCCGGCAGGCGTGCAAGCTAGCTTCACAAAAATTGCCTGTAGCAACAAGATTCGTTAAGAGGCAGGAGGCTGTATTATGAAAACGGGGGCTTTAAAAACCCAAACTGCTGATGAACTCAAACTAAAATTTGCTGAACTGAAGAAAGAGTTATTCAATCTTAAATTCAGGCTTGCAAAGGGGGAACTTGAGAATAACATGAAGGTCAGGTCGGTCCGTAAAGATATTGTCAGGGTCCTGTCTTTAATTACAGAAAAGGAAAAAGAATCGTCCAAATAGATTTGTGAAGGGAGTAAAGATGCCTAAGAAGGTTTATACAGGTAAGGTTTTAAGCAACAAGATGGATAAGACGGTCGTAGTGGGAGTGGAGCGGGTTTTTCAGCACCCATTATATAAGAAAACCGTAAAAAACATAAGCAAGTTTAAGGCTCATGACGAAGGGAACATGTGCAAAATCGGAGACGAGGTTCAGATTATTGAGAGCAGACCGATCAGCAAGGACAAGCACTGGCAAGTTATCAAGATTTTAGGCGGGGGCGGATAGAGATGATACAGCCAAGAAGCATATTAGAGGTTGCTGATAATTCAGGAGCAAAAAAGGTGCAGTGCATAAGGGTGCTTGGGAGCTCAAATAAAAGAACTGCAAGGTTAGGCGATATTATAGTGGTGAGCGTTAAGGAAGCCGCTCCTGAAGGAAATATTAAGAAGGGGTCTGTTGCAAAGGCAGTAGTAGTTAGAACCAAAAAGGAATCGAGAAGACTGGACGGTTCATACATAAGATTCGATCAAAATGCGGTTGTCATAATAAACAACCAGATGGAACCAGTAGGCACAAGAATATTCGGACCTGTTGCAAGAGAATTGAGATGGAAGGAATTTACTAAGATAATTTCCCTTGCACCAGAGGTTTTATAAAGCATTCATGTATATTTAGTTATGCGAGACTATAACGGAGGATAAAGTGGGGCTTGGCATTAAGAAAAACGACTCGGCAATCGTTTTAACCGGCAGGGAGAAAGGAAAAAAAGGTAGAGTAATTACGGTTATGCCCGCAAAAGAAAAGGTCATAATCGAAAATATAAATATTATTAAGAAACATATGAAACCTAATAAGCAGTATACACAGGGCGGAATAATAAGCAAGGAAAATCCCCTGCATATCTCCAAGATAATGCTCGTTTGCCCTAAATGTTCCAAACCCACCCGCATATCCAATACTGTCATTGAATCAGGCAAAAAGGTGCGGACATGCAAAAAGTGCAAGGAGGTCATAGACTGATTATGACTCCTAGACTCAGAGAAAAATACATTAAAGAGATTATACAGGCTATAAGCAAAGAGTTTAATTACACGAATGTTATGCAAGTGCCTAAACTGCAGAAAATTATTATCCATGTTACTTTAGGCGAGGCGACTCAGAATATAAAGCTGCTGGATGCAGCTGAAAAGCAGCTTGCAGCCATAACTGGACAAAAGCCCCTCGTTACAAAATCCAAAAAGGCGATAGCGGGATTTAAGTTAAAGAAGGGCGTTCCATTAGGATGCAAGGTTACTTTGAGGGGCGATAAGATGTATGAATTTATGGATAGGCTTTTGAGCATTGCTCTTCCAAGAATAAGAGATTTTAGAGGTCTCCCAACAAAATCTTTTGACGGCAGGGGCAACTACTCTTTTGGATTGAAGGAGCAGTATATATTCCCCGAGATAGATTACGAGAAAGTAGAAATGGTGCACGGGCTCGATATTACAGTTTGCACGACAGCCAAAACAGATGAAGAATCAAGGGCGTTGCTGAGATATTTCGGCTTCCCATTCAGAAAATAAAGGAGGCGTTGGTGGCTAAAGTATGCATGATGGAAAAATTTTTAAGGGCGCCTAAATTTCCGGTCAGACATCACAACAGGTGCAAAATCTGCGGTAGACCTAAAGGTTATATTAGGAAGTTCGGACTATGCAGAATCTGCTTCAGAAACTTTGCGCTTCGTGGTCAAATCCCCGGAGTTACAAAAGCGAGTTGGTAGAGGTGATCGAATGTTGACAGATCCTATTGCAGACATGCTTACTCGAATAAGGAATTCTATTCTTATAAAAAGCGAGAAGGTAGATATGCCTGCTTCGAGAATGAAGGTTGAGATAGCAAAAATACTAAAGGAAGAGGGATTTATTAAATCCTATAAAATCATTAAGGATAAAAAGCAGGGAATTCTTAGATTAACACCTAAATATGGTCCAGATGGGAAACCTCTTATATCAGGACTTAAAAGGGTTAGCACACCCGGCAGAAGGGTATATTCAGGCAAGGAAAAAATGCCGAAGGTAATGGGCGGAGTTGGAATCGCTATTATTACAACCTCAAAGGGCATTCTTACTGATAAAGAATGCCGCAGGGAAGGTGTGGGCGGCGAAGTTCTGTGCTATATCTGGTAGGAGCGTATAAATGTCAAGAGTCGGCGATAAACACATAGAGATACCTAATGGGGTATCGGTAGATTTAAATCAGGATTTGGTTTCTGTAAAAAGCGCCAAGGGCGAAATGAGCTATATACTGCCGCAAGGTATCAGCTTGACTATAGATAGCGGGAAAATCATTGTGCAAAGAAATTCTAATGCCAAATCCGCAAAAGCTCTGCATGGTCTTGCACGCAGCTTGCTTGCAAACATGGTTGAAGGTGTTTCGAGAGGCTATCAAAAAGTGCTTGAAATAACCGGAATAGGCTACAGGGTGCAGCTAAAGGGCGACAAACTCGTTTTTGCAGTAGGGTATGCCCATCCAGTTGAATATCAACTCCCAGCCGGAGTTTCAGCTGTTGTTGACGATAAGCAAGTGAACATAACCTTAAGATCTATGAATAAACAAACCCTTGGACAGGCAGCCGCTGAGATTAAGGGCATACGTTTCCCAGATTCTTATAAGGGAAAGGGCATAAGATATTCCGGCGAGAGAATTAAACTTAAGGCAGGTAAAACAGGAAAGAAATAAAATTGCCACAACTTGTTGTATGAAGTTTTTATTAAATACAGGAGGTAATTGGTGAGTTTAAAGCTGCAGGCAAAGGCAAGAAGACATAGAAGAATAAGAAAAAGGGTTTCAGGAATGACGGATAAACCAAGACTTTGTGTTTATAAAAGTCTTAATCACATATATGCTCAATTAATAGATGATACAAAAGGTCATACCCTTGTTTCTGCATCTTCCCTTGACAAAGAATTCAAGCAGGTGCCAAGTCATAAAGGAAATCTTAAGACGGCCGTAGAGATTGGGAAGCTTATTGCTTCTCGTGCATCTGCCATGGGAATCAGAAAGGTTGTTTTTGATCGAAGCGGTTATAAATACCATGGAAGCGTAAAGGCGTTTGCTAACGGAGTCCGTGAAGGCGGCCTGGAGTTTTAAATTAGGAGGGACGGTGAAGACAGAGACTATTAATCCCGAAGGACTCAACTTAAAGGACAAGGTTGTGTATATAAACAGGGTGGCAAAGGTTGTAAAGGGTGGCAGAAGGTTTTCTTTTAGCGCCCTTGTTGTTGTGGGAAATGGAGAAGGGATTGTGGGCATAGGGAAAGGCAAGGCAGCAGAGGTTCCAGAGGCTATCAGAAAGGCGATAGAACAGGCAAAAAAAAGGCTTTTTAAATTTTCCATTAAAGACGGAACAGTACCCCATCGTATTATCGGACGATACGGCTCTAATTCTGTTGTAATCAATCCAGCCCGTAAAGGGACGGGATTGATAGCAGGAGGCGCTGCAAGGGCGGTATTTGAGGTTGCAGGCGTTCAGGATGTTGTGGCTAAATCCATAGGAGGGCACAATCCATTTAATACAGTCAAGGCTACATTAGATGGACTTGCAAATTTGAAAGATCTTGATGTCGTATATAAGCTCAGGGGGAAGTCAGAAGGGGAGACCCCTTCCGAAGAAGACATTGAATAGGGAGGATAAGAGTCAATATTATGAAAATACAGGATTTATCTCCGACACAAGGCAGTACGAAAAAATCAAAGAGGATCGGCAGGGGACCTGGGTCACGGCATGGCAAAACATCTACAAGGGGGCATAAAGGACAGAAGGCGCGTTCAGGGGGAACAAAAGGCCCGATGTTTGAGGGAGGACAGACCGCTTTACAGAGAAGGCTTCCCAAAAGGGGATTCAAGAATATACCCTTCAAAAAAGAGCATGCCATTATAAATCTCAAAGACCTCGAAAGGTTTGAGGATGGTGCCGAGATAACGCCCTCGTTTTTGATCCATAAAAAGGTATTAAAGGATATTAAAGACGGCTTAAAGGTTTTAGGTGTTGGCAATGTAAGTAAGCCGTTAAACGTTAAAGCCCATGCTTTCAGCTTATCCGCAGTGGCGAAGATTCAAGCTTCAGGTGGTAAGATCGAGGTGCTCAAGAGTTGAGGCTCGTTACAACCATCCAGAACATCTTTAAAATTCCCGAATTAAGAAGCAGGATACTTTTTACCCTTGCCCTTCTTATTGTTTTCAGGGTTGGCGCTCATATTCCAACGCCGGGAATCAATAGTGAGGCACTAAAAAAGTTTTTGCTCGAAAAAGGCGGGGCTGTTGTTGGGTTCTTTGATATCTTTTCAGGCGGCGCCCTTTCCCAAATGGCAATATTTGCATTGGGAATAATGCCTTATATTAGCGCTTCCATCATACTTCAGTTATTGACTGTCGTAATTCCAGCTTTGGGCAAGATTGCTAAGGAAGGTGATGCAGGCAGGAAAAAAATCATAAAATACACAAGATTTGCAACCGTAGGAATAGCCGCCGTTCAATCGCTTGGGATAGCAGTCGGGTTAGAAGGCATGTCAGGTGGGGAGTTTGTCAGGGACCCTGGATGGTCATTCAGATTAATAACCATGATTACACTTACATCCGGAACGGTTTTTTTAATGTGGTTGGGCGAACAAATTACTGAAAGAGGCATCGGAAACGGCATATCTCTCATAATATTTGCTGGCATAGTAGCTGGGTTCCCCGACGCCGTTGTAAAAACCATCGCTCTTATCAGAGCCGGCGAGATATCTATTATCTTTATGATCGTCCTTGCTATCGTGATGGTTGCTATAGTAGCAGGAATAGTGTATATAGAGAGAGGGCAGAGAAAGATTCCAGTCCAGTATGCTAGACGCGTTGTCGGCAACAAGGTTTTCGGAGGACAGACAGCGCATCTACCCCTAAAGATTAACACCGCAGGCGTTATACCCCCGATTTTTGCATCTTCAATAATTATGTTCCCTGCTACCATAGCTGGCTTTATAGCTATTCCATGGGTGCAGTCTTTCGCAGCCCAGTTATCACCAGGGACGGCTATTTACACATCTCTTTACATGGTTTTAATATTCTTTTTCTGTTTTTTTTACACAGCTGTTATATTCAATCCTGTAGATGTCGCAGAAAATCTTCAGAAGCAGGGTGGATATATTCCTGGCATAAGACCCGGGCAGAAAACATCAGACTATATTTATAGGGTTATAGCGAGACTCACCTTTGTCGGCGCTTTATATCTTTGTTTTGTATGTATAATACCCGAGATATTTATTTCAAAGTTGAATATGCCATTCTATTTTGGAGGAACTTCTGTGCTCATATCTGTGGGAGTAGCGCTTGATACTGTTTCACAAATAGAATCCCATTTAATCACCCGTTCTTACGATGGTTTCCTTAAAAAAGGACGGATAAAGGGCAGAAGATAATTCTCTTGTGATAATAATCAAGTCTCAGAATGAGATTAAAAAGATAACAGAATCATGCAGGATTGTAGCAGAAGTTCTTGAATGCCTCAAATCCTTTGTACGAGAAGGCGTTTCGACCGCTGAAATCGAAAATTTTGTCGAAAGCAGGATTTTAGAGAAAAATGCTCACCCGGCATTTAAAGGGTATAGAGGATATCCTTCGAGCGTATGCCTGTCAGTAAACGATCAGGTAGTTCATGGAATCCCTTCTCCTCATTTAAAACTAAAAAGAGGCGATATTGTCAGCGTTGATTTGGGAGTTCTGCTCAACGGCTTTTATGGGGATGCAGCTATAACTTTATCGGTGGGTGAGATTACCCAGGATGCTAAAAAACTGCTGACCGTAACTAAAGAGGCGCTTAATATCGGAATTTCCAAGGCAGTTGCTGGCAACAGAGTCTCGGATATATCTTCTGCCATACAGAGGCATGTTGAATCCAATGGCTTTTCTGTTGTAAGGGCATTTGTTGGACATGGGATTGGACGTTTTTTGCATGAGGAACCACAGGTGCCGAATTTTGGGAAACCCGGAACCGGCGTGAGGCTTCGTGAGGGGATGACAATTGCTATAGAGCCTATGGTTAATGCTGGAGGTCCTGATATAAGGATTCTTGATGATGGTTGGACCGCTGTAACTTCCGATGGAAGCCTTTCGGCTCACTTTGAACATACTATTGCAATTACAAAAAATGATCCTATTATATTGACTAAAATATGAAAAATAAGGCATATTACATAGTTATAAATGGAAAAAGAAGAAAACATTGAAGTCAGCGGCAAGATTATCGAGACTCTCCCTAATGCCATGTTCAGAGTGGAATTGGAGAACGGTCAGGTAATCCTTGCTTATATCTCCGGTAAGATGAGGATGCATTTTATCAAGATATTGTCAGGTGATAAAGTTCTTGTCGAGCTTTCCCCTTATGATCTGACAAAGGGGAGGATAACATATAGGTTTAAGTAAAAACCCATATGTTTATCCGCTTTTCTAAATTATCAAGATTTCTACTAGCAAGCTCAAAAGGAAATTTCTTATATAGGGGGGAAAATGAAGGTTAGACCTTCTATTAAAACTATCTGTTCCAAGTGCAAGATAATTAAAAGAAATGGTGTTTTGAGGGTTATCTGTGACAATCCAAGACATAAACAGAAACAGGGTTGAAAAAATGTGTGCTTTTTTATTCAAACAGAACTTAAAGGAGCTTTGATATGGCAAGAATAAGCGGCGCTGATCTTCCAAAAAACGAACGAATTGAAATAGGGTTGACGCGCATTTTTGGAATAGGGAGGTCGTTATCAAAAAAAATACTCTCAGAGGCAAACATTAATCCTGATACGAGGGTAAAAAACTTAACTGATGAAGATATAGTTAAAATTAGGAACATTTTAGATAGGGATTATAAGATTGAAGGCGACCTCAGAAGAGAAATAGCGATGGATGTCAAGCGACTTATTGATATTGGCTCTTATAGAGGGCAAAGACATATTTTTCATCTGCCTGCGAGGGGGCAGAGAACAAAGACTAATGCACGGACGCGCAAAGGACCAAGGAAGTTGGTAGTCAAGAAAAAGTAAGGAGGTTCTTAACAATGGCACAGAAAAAAAGAGGCGGGAAAAAAGTTAAGAGGAATATTGTTTCAGGTGCCGCACATATTCAGACCACTTTTAATAATACAATAGTTACAATTACAGACCCAAACGGCGGCGTTATTGCATGGTCAAGCGCTGGTAGTCTCGGCTTTAAAGGTTCAAGAAAAAGCACTCCTTTTGCCGCTCAAATGGCATCAGAGGCGGCAGCAAAAAAAGCAAAAGAGATGGGCCTCAAACAGGTAGATGTTTATGTTAAAGGCCCAGGCTCAGGAAGGGAAACTGCTATAAGGGCGCTGCAGGCAGCTGGACTTGAGATAACCATGATTAAAGATGTAACGCCAGTTCCTCACAATGGCTGCAGACCTCCCAAAAGGAGGAGGGTATAGATGGCAAGATACAGCGGACCACTATGCAAGCTGTGTAGGAGAGAAGGCGAAAAACTTTTTTTGAAAGGCAGTAGGTGCTATACTGAGAAATGCTCGATAGATAGGCGCAAATATGCTCCTGGCGAACATGGACAGAGCAGGGGCAAACTCTCTGATTATGGCGTTCAGTTGAGAGAAAAGCAAAAAGTCAGAAGAATATATGGTGTTTTGGAAAACCAATTTAGGAACTATTACGAGAAGGCTTCTAGAATGAAAGGAGTTACTGGCGAAGCCCTTCTGCAGTTTCTTGAGAGAAGGCTTGATACCGTTGTATTCAGAATGGGATTTGCCTTAAACAGGCGGGAAGCAAGGCAAATGATTAAACACCGTCATTTTCTTGTAAATAATAGAATGGTTGATATACCATCTTATCTGCTTCGCCATGGAGATGTTGTTGAGCTTGCCCCTAAAAGTAGGTATAATTCAACATTTAAGGACAACCTTGCTGTTGCTGAACATAGAGGGTTGCCGAGCTGGCTTGAGATTGATATTCAGAATTTTGCTGGCAGATTTTTGCGTATCCCTTCAAGAGAAGAAATTCAACTGCCGGTTCAGGAACAATTGATAGTGGAATTTTATTCGAAGTAAGCTCGTTATAAATAAATTAAACGTATTATTTAAAAATCTTTTTTTTCAGGCTCAGGAGGCCGTTTAAATGAATCTCGCAAAGAAAGGTTTCCAATTCCCTCAAAAGATTAATTTTGACGAAGAGACTCTCTCATCTTTTTATGGCAGGCTTGTAGCCGAACCGCTTGAACGCGGCTTTGGCACTACATTGGGGAATGCCCTGAGAAGGATGTTGTTATCATCTATAGAAGGCGCGGCTGTGGTATCAGTAAGGATTCCTGGGGTTATGCATGAGTTTTCAAGCATAAAAGGCGTAAAGGAAGATATTGTTGATATCTTGCTAAATATAAAAAAATTGAGGTTCAAATTACTGACTGAGAGCGCTAAGACATTAACTATCTATGTATCTGGGACTAAGGAAATAACAGGCGCTGATATTCATGTTCCTGCAGGGATCGAGGTAATCAATAAAGATCAATATATCGCAAGCATTGAAAACAGTTCTATTGAAATTGAAATGCATGTCAAGAAAGGAAAGGGATATGTATCTGCTGAGTTAAACAAAGGTGAAAATGCTCCTATTGATACCCTTTTTATTGATTCTGTCTTCAGCCCTGTAAAAAAAGTCAATTTTTGGGTCGAGAAAACGAGGGTAGGCAAATTGACTGATTATGACAGGCTTATTATGGAAATATGGACTGATGGGAGTATTTCACCTGAGAAGGCAGTGAGCGATGCTGCATCAATTATAATAGAGCATCTGGAGTTGTTCATAATTTGTGATGAACAAGTCGATTTGCAAGAGGATGTGAAGCCCGGCTCCTATATCGCACCAGAGGATATGAAGGGACTCTTAATGAAAACTATAGAGGAACTTGAATTATCAGTTAGGGCGTATAATTGCCTTAAAAATGCCGATATCAAGACTATATATGATCTTGTTCAGAAAAGTGAATATGAACTACTAAGGACAAAGAATTTCGGCAAAAAATCTTTGAATGAAATAATGAATTTATTGGATTCCCATAAACTGCGTCTTGGAATGAGGCTTGACAGCGAAGAGATGCGTGACTTACAACAGATATGAAGAAGAGGAGATAAAAAAATGCGTCATAAAGTGTATGGAACCAGTTTTAGCAGAACTGCTAACCAGAGAAAGGCTTTGCTGAGAGGGGTTGTCTCATCTCTCTTTCATCATGAAAGGATAGAGACTACTGTTGCTAAAGCCAAAGCAGTTAGGGGTATAGCAGAGAAGCTTATAACCATTGGGAAAAGGGGTGACCTTCATTCAAAGCGAATCGCTTTAAGTTATATCCCAAACAGGTCAGCGGTTGCTAAGCTGTTTTCTGATATCGCACCAAGATTTGCAAATAGAAACGGCGGCTACCTCAGGATAGTCAAGACCCGCCAGAGGGTTAACGATAGAGCTCCTATGGCAATACTAGAGTTTGTTGATTATAATGAAGTAAAGGGTAAAAAACCTGTTCAAGCTGACAAAAAGAAAAAAACTAAATGAAGATAGTTTTACTCATTCTTGCAATTATACTAATTGTCATTGTTTTGCAGTTCATCGTTTTTCCAAGACTGGGACTTTCGAGTTGAACAACTTCAGCAAAAGAGTCGGGCGACTCTAAAAAGTGCAAGTAAGAATAATTGCAATCTTTTTTAAAATAATAAGGGATTTGGCTAACCAGATCCCTTTTTTGTATCTTCACAATTTAAGGAGGAGGGTGAAATGCTTAATATTGGAGTCCTTGCTTCAGGAAGGGGGTCAAATTTTCAGGCTCTGATCGATGCAGCAGAGTCAGGCAAACTGAATATCAGGATTAAACTATTAATTGTAGATAATCCTCTTGCCTATGCCATCGAACGGGCAAAAAAACATTCTATTAATTATCTTTTTATTGATCCTGCCCAATATAAAAGCAAAAATGAATTTTATTCAGAGGTTTCACGACAGCTCAAAGCAAGAGAGGTTGATCTTGTTGTTCTTGCAGGGTTTATGCGGGTTGTTAAAAAACCTCTTCTTGATGCATATCCAAACCGTATTATGAACATCCATCCCGCGCTTCTCCCATCATTTCCAGGACTTCATGGACAGAGAGATGCAGTTAATCATGGAGCGAGGATAAGCGGGTGCACGGTCCATTTTGTTGATGAGGGGATTGATTCAGGTCCCATAATTATTCAGGCGGCTGTCCCTGTCTCTCCAGATGATACTGAAGATATTCTTGCTGCAAGGATTCTAACATTGGAGCATAAGATTTACCCCGAGGCAGTGAGATTGTTCGCTGAAGGAAGATTAAAAGTGGAAGGGAGGAAGGTAAGGATTTCCGGCTATAAATTACCGGATAGCTATATTATAAACCCCCCACTTGATTGATGCTGCATATGAGAATTATCGGCGGACAGGCAAAAGGCCGAAGACTTGGCATTAAAAAGGCTTTTGTTAAGAGGGGTTTAAACCCTTTAAGACCCACTTCAGCAAAGGTCAGAAAGGCCATATTTGATATCCTGAAGGACCGAATCGCGAGTTCCTCATTTCTTGATCTGTATGCTGGTTCTGGAGCCGTTGGAATTGAGGCTTTGAGCAGGGGTGCTTTAGTTGTAGTCTTTGTAGAAGATAATAGTTTTAGAGCGGGTGCCATTAAACAAATGGTTAATGCTATTGGTTATGGCGAAAGGGCTCAGATAGTCAAGGAAAAAGCAGTCTCATATATCAATAAACTATATAGGGTATGCGATTGTACTTTTGATATGATTTTTGCCGATCCACCCTATGGGTCAAAGGAGCTTGATGAGATTATATTTTTGCTCGGTAAAGGCAATTTAATCTCAACTAACGGCGTTTTGATTGTTGAGCACTCATCAAAAAAAACTGATATGCCTTTGACATCTGGCAATTTACAATTATCAAAACAATATAAATATGGTGATACCACCCTTAGTTTATTTAAAAAAAATGGTTCATCTTTAAAACGGTTGCAAAAATAAGTTGTCATTCCTGCTTGACCGGAATCTTTTCTTATTCCCCCTTAACAAAGGGGGTTAGGGGGTTGTTACAGAAGGATTCCTGACGCGCTTCGCTTGCCTGCCTGTGCCTGGCACGCAGACAGGCACGAATGACACAGAAACCTACTTTATAAACAGACTCTAATTAGAAACAAGGAAATTCATAATGGAGATGAGAGATGAGATTAGCTATTTA
>JBBIIV010000036.1:0-16114 GCA_037446295.1 Nitrospirota bacterium | reverse complement strand
TGCTGGAAATGTTAGATGCTGCTAATTGCGCCCATAGCTCAGCTGGATAGAGCGTCGGACTACGAATCCGCAGGTCGGGGGTTCGAATCCTCCTGGGCGCGGTTTGAAATAAAAGGGTTTGTTAAGGACTGGATTGATGTTTCAAGAAGGGTTTTGTTGACTACATTTCATTTTAGGGGGTTAACACTATCCTGATCCTTAATTAAGTCTGAAATTTGAAGTTAAAAATCCAAATTTTAAGATCCCAAAAACTGGAACAAGCAGCATCCGGTAGCCGGTGTGGTGGAACAGGCAGACGCGACGGACTCAAAATCCGTTGGGCTTCGGCCCGTGGGAGTTCGATTCTCCCCACCGGCACCAATGATATTTTTTATTCTGAATCTTTGAAAAAAACCAATGAACATGCCCGGTAAAGGATTTTTCATATCATTTGAAGGAATAGAAGGTTCTGGCAAGACGACAATTGCAAGGCTTATATCTGAGATGCTTATGACAGACGGCTATGAGGTTCTTTTAACATATGAGCCTGGCGGCACCAGCATTGGACAAAAGATAAGGGATATCCTACTTTCCCCTGAACACAAGCAAATGTCACAAATCACAGAACTTTTATTATACAACGCAGCCCGGCACCAACATCTCAAAGAGCGAATTATTCCTGCTCTTAACTCCGGCAAGATCGTAATTACGGACAGATTTTCTGATTCAACGGTAGCTTATCAAGGCTACGGTAGAGGGGTAGATTTTTCTTTTATTATGTCTCTGGACAGTATCGTAACCGGCTCGATAAAGCCCGACCTTACCATATTGCTAGACCTCGATGTCGAGGTTGGTTTAATGAGAAATAAGGGAGTAAATAAGATTGACCGTATCGAACTTGAGGATATTGAGTTTCACAGAAAGGTCAGAGCGGGGTATCACAACATTGCTGCGAATCAACCAGAAAGGGTCAAAGTCATCGATGCCTCTTTAGCGATCGAGAGGGTTATCTTAGATATTGGCAATATAATAAAAAAGGCATTGGCGTGCTGAAAGACATTGAAGGACAACCTAAGGCGCTAAGAATTTTATCCGGAACCATCAAAAAAAACAGTATCCCGACAGCTATCCTTATATCAGGTGAAATCGGCACCGGCAAAAGATTTGCTGCCAATAATTATGCAAAGGCTATAAACTGCCTTAACCCTACCGCAAATGATTCATGCGACAGATGCATCTCGTGTAAAAAAATTGATGCTGAAATTCATCCTGATGTTTTTTTAATTGAACCAGAAAATGATGAAATCAAGATAGACACCATCAGAAAACTTGAAGAAAAACTCTATCTGAAAGCCTTTGAGGGCAAAAAAAAGATAGCGATTGTTGATGATTCGGAAAAGATGAATACAAGCGCTGCTAATGCTTTTTTAAAAACTCTTGAGGAACCGCCAGATAACAGCGTCATAATATTAATTTCGTCTAATGAAGATTTCCTTCCTGACACAATAAAATCAAGGTGTGTAAAGATATATTTTGCTCCTTTGCCATCTGCTGACTGTTTAAGAATTATATCAGGGTGTGTAACAGCAGAAGATTTAGCTTTAAATATAAATCTCTCCATGGGTAGGCCGGGGATTGTCGGCAAGAAAAATCTCAGAGAAGAAAAAGATTTGTTTTTTAGTTTGCTTAATAACATGCTCACTGATAATTCAAAAAACATATGGTTAGATAAAGAACAAATGAGAACATGGTTTGATATGGCGCTTGTTTTTTTAAGGGATATAGTCGTTTATAATATTATCGAGAACGAATCATGTCTGTTGCTTGGAAGTTCTCATAAACGCTGTTCAACAAGCAAGGCTCTTAAAGCGTATGATGAGCTTTTAAAAATAAGAAAACTTCTGGATTACAATCTCAATAAGTCTATTACATGGAATCATACGGCTGGCATCATGAAATCGCTTTTATAAAATTAAACCGCAGCTTAATTCGGAAACCGCAATTGAATTTTTGTTTAGCAGGCATAAATACCCTCAAACCCTTTGTAGCATCAAAGCATCAAATGACACTCTGACACTTCCCTTCGGCTTAGCCTCGTTATGACAATTTTCTATCTCTATTTTTCGATGTCCAAGTTAACAAGTATGAATCGTTCTACTTTCTATAACCGTGAGCAAAATTCTTGTCATAAAGCCGTGATTTTTTTTCAGTATCCGCCTCTGAAGCAAGAAGTGCTTTACCAATATATATAAGCGCTGTCTTTTTAATATCTGCAGATTTAACCATTGCAACTAAGTCGCTTAATTTGCCCCTCAGTATTCTTTGATCGCTCCATGTAGCTTTTTCTATAATAGCCACAGGGGTATCTTCAGGGTAGCCTTTAATAAGCTCCCTATAAACATCTTCAACCATCCCTGCGCTCAAGAATATGACCATAGTAGCTCTATGCCTTCCCAGTTCACCCAGCCTTTCACTCTCAGGAACGGGCGTCCTACCTTCAATGCGAGTAAATATAACAGTCTGGCTTATTTCAGGTATGGTCAGTTCCTGCCCCAATATCGCAGCGCCAGCCATAGCTGATGATACGCCAGGCACCACCTTGTATTCAATATTAAGATTGCGGAGTTTTTCAATCTGCTCGGATATTGCGCTGTAAAAGGCTGGGTCGCCAGTATGAAGTCTTACGACCGTTTTATTAAATCTGACTGCCCTTTCTATTATCTCGATGATTTCATTTAGGGTCATGCCTGCCGAATCATAAATCTCAGCCCTCAAACCTTTGAGCAATTCCTTGTTTACAAGGCTCCCGGCATAGATTATTACATCTGCTGATTCAAGGAGTCTTTTGCCTTTTAGTGTTATCAATTCCGGATCTCCAGGACCTGCGCCAATGAAATATACCTTGCTCATTTTAAATCCTCACCCATCTTGAACTTCTTATTTATAAAATCATTTATGAAACTGCCCGCCTGTATTATCTCCACTGACTGGGGGAGTTTAGCCAATAACCTGTTAAGATAATCTCTATCACGAAACAGCTTAAACGAAGCCTTGTAATTTAAATCAAAAATCCAGGAAAGCTGCAATAATTTATAGTCATTAAGATTATGCACTTTTGAGAGTGGTATTATATCCCCTCTGAAAATAGAGCCTGTGAGGCTGTCTGAATAACCTTCTGTGTCAAAAAGCCCAAGAGTTGCTGGAGAACTTATATCCTCAATATTCTCATAATGTTCAATGAATATTCGCCAGATGTCAAGCTTGTCGGCATCCCTGATTAATTTTAGAAATATGGTTTCTTTTTCGTTCTCTAAATGAGGCATTTTAAAGGCATTGTGATATTTAACGGCATTCAGTATTATACTTTGCTCATCTTGAGGTAGTTTTCCGAGTATATGAAGCTCTTTTAATGTTTCAGCCCCCAAAACCCCATGATTTATGGATATGCTATCACGGAATGTTTTATATTTCTGGAGTTGAGGAAACCTCCCTATATCGTGAAAGAACGCTATACTCTCAGCTAATATGACTTCATCTTCTTTCATCAAAAGGCTTTGAGCAATCTCTGCTATATTTTGACAAACCTTTTCAGTATGGATTTGTTTTAAGATTATGCTTTTTTGCTCATCTGGGTTTGTTGTAATAAAAGACAAGCTGTAGCTTCTAAACCAATCTTTGTATGAAACCAGTTCTGTTTCTGTCATAAAATCCTATTTCTTGACTATTAGGATAGAGAAATAACTTATATCATCTTTTTTAATTCCTCTGATATCTTTAGTGATTATCTCTCCTTCCATACCCAGCCTCGATATGTATGTTGTCTTTTCAAGAAGATTTAGATTATCCAGGGTTCTTATAATCTTTTCAAACCCCTCATTAGTCTTCATAAGAACAACTGTGTCAAAATCGTGAAGTATTTCAGTGAGATTATCTGTATATGTTGCCGGCAAAATAACAATTTTTTCATCTGCAAGCCCCAGAGAGAGTGAGGCAGCAGCGGCCGATGCATTTATCGAGGAAACTCCCGGAATAATAACTATCTTTAATTCTGACTTGATTGCGAGCAACCTGTCATAGAGATAAAAAAAAGTGCTGTATATTGAAGGGTCTCCTAATGTTAAAAAAGCAATATCAGCACCTTTTTTTAAGTATCTTATAATGTTCTCTGTTATCTTGCTCCATTTTGCATCGAGGCTGTCCAAATGCTCAGCTGGCGGTTTAGTCTTTATCATTGGAAAATGAGCCTCTATAATTTCTTTGCCGGTTAGGTCAACAGCTTTGCTGACTATGCCGAGGGCAAGGCTGCTGCCTTCTTCTCTTCCTTTTGGGACGCAGATGCACGACACTTCTTTAATGATTCTAACGGCTTTGAGGGTGAGCAATTCAGGGTCGCCAGGGCCAATGCCTATGACATAAAGTGTGGCTGGTTTTTTGATCATACCCTAATACCCCTTATTATAAAAACAGGATTGTGGGCAGAAAAGTGATTGCCGTCCCCAATCCTCTTTAATCTTGATACACTGACCTGAACGACATCGATATCATAAGTCGATTTTTGAAGAAACGCAAAAGCGTTATTCAGTGTTTCTATTGTAGCTGCATTTATAACTATAATCTCAGTGCGAGTTTCACAGATAAAGCGGACTATCTCTTCAAGTCTCCCGCCACTACCGCCTATAAAAACTCTATGAGGAGTTGGCAGTTCTTTAAGGACAAAAGGGGCTTCACCTTCGATGACATGCAAATTTGCAAGATTAAATCTCATCTTGTTGTTTAATATAGTCGCTGTTTGAATAGGGTCTTTTTCTACGGCAAAAACATTCATCTGTGGGCAAAGTCTCGAGATCTCGACAGAAATAGAACCTGAACCTGCGCCTATATCCCAAAAAACACCGAAGGGCAAGGGTCTCAATTTATGCAGAGTGATAGCCCTTGTTTCATCTTTGGTTATCAATCCGCCTGAATGGAGTATATCTTTTTCAGATAGTCCTATCAAATGGGCGTCATTGTATGAATGTTCTGCATAACCTTGAGCGGGCGTCAGAGCTTCGGTTATATCCTGAAGTGACTGATTTAAAAGGACTACTAAATTAGGTTGGACAAATGAAAGATTTCTAAACTCAAAAGGCGTAACCTCTTTTATCTTCTCATCAGGATAGCCCAGTTTTTCGCATACAAACATCCTGCATAAGCCTCCAAGTCCTGATGAATGCACAGTTTCAGCGATCTTTGAGGGATTATTTATACTATCGGTGAGAATGGCTATCTTTTTATGCGTCTTAAGGAGATTGGGGATATCAGAAATATCATAGGGCAGGTGCCTCCTTTTTAATGGGTCTGAGCCTCCATGCAAACTGAGCAGTAAAGCATCATCCCATGACTCCTTTATTTTTGAAAATGCGAGTTGAACGCTCGAAATATCTGGGATTATCTCGACTGCTTCCCTGCCGAATTCCCTAATCGACCGCCTTCCAATACCAAAAAAGAGAGGGTCGCCAGAAGCCAATAAAACAATATGGGATTTGAGATTAGAGATTCGGGATTTTATAAATTCAAAGGTTTCATCTACATTATTGATAACCCTTAGCTTTTCTTTTACACTTTCATATATATCATATTGTATGAAGATATCTAAAAGTCTTCCAGAAGCCACAATCACATCTGAGGCTTTGACTATATTGCTTATTACAGGGCTGAACGGCTTGTAGCCAATCCCAATGACATATAGCTTGAACATATCAATCAACTATCATTCCGTCAACAATAGTTATTAATCTGTCAGCATATTTGGCGATATTCTGGTCGTGGGTAATGAGAAGAACTGTTTTGTGTTTGCTATTCATTTCCTTGAGCAGGCTCATTATTTCAGCGGAGGTAGTGCTGTCAAGCTGCCCTGTGGGCTCATCGGCTAAAAGCAAGCCGGGGTCATTTATTAGAGCCCTTGCTATAGCAACCCTCTGCTGCTGACCGCCAGACAACTGATGCGGCTTATATTTCATCTTTTCCTCGAGACCTACGAGCTTTAAAATCTCTTTAGCCCTTTTTTTGAAATCAACGGAATCCTTTTCAACATATAAAGAAGGCAAAAGTACATTCTCCATAACCGTTGCATATGGGAGTAGGAAAAAGCTTTGAAATATAAATCCTATATGTTCATTTCTTATGATTGATAGTTCATCGTCAGAAAGATGTGATACCTCTTTGCCAGCAAGTATATAAATACCTGATGAGGGGGTATCGAGACAGCCTATAATATTCATAAGGGTTGTCTTGCCCGATCCCGAAGGCCCCATTATAGCGGTGAATTCACCTTTCTTGATTTTTAAATTAATTCCTTTTAAAACATTCACCTCCTGCTCGCCCATCTTGAATGTTTTTGTTAGCTCTTCTAAGACACAGATATAGTCATTATTTTCCATAGTTTTTATTTTAAATTTGTCTGCTGTATAGGAAATATAAGTTTAGTAGCTAATACCTCTCCCTCTTTAACCCCGGATATGATTTCTGTTCTGTCCTCGCCACGCAGTCCAATTTTTAGGTTTACCTTTTCGACTTTGCCATCACTCATGACTTTGTAGCCGATATGTTTTCCTTTCTCAAATTTTATAGCGGAATTAGGCGCAGTAAGAACATCAGGCTTTTCATCAAAGATAATCCTTACATTTGCAGTCATCTCAGTCCTAAGAAAGGCTGCGTCTTCGAGGCTTACCTTTACTATAGAAAGATAATACACAATATTATCCTTGACAACTGGCTGAGGATAAACCTTCCCAATGCTTCCTTTAAAGAATTTATCGGGGAAGGTGTCAACATAATACTCAACTTGTTGCCCGATTTTTACCCTTCCAACCTCGGTCTCATCAATATATATCCACATCTCAAGAAGCTTTGGGTCTATTATAGTTACCAGATTAGCTACTTGCAGCCCTGCAACAATAGTTTCGCCCTCTTGAGCCGTCACATCTGCCACCACCCCATCTATTGGAACATATATCTTTGTATATGAGAGCCTTGTTTCGGACTGCTGAAGTGCTGCAATCCGTTCATCAAGTGTTGCTCTGGCAGAGTCAAGCTGACTTTTTGCCTTATCAACCTGATCCTTGGTGGTGTATTCATATTTCAAGAGTTCCACCTGTCTTTCATAGTTAATCTCAGAATATTCATAATTGGCTTTAGCCTCCTTAATAGCCGCCTTTTGTTGCTCTATAGTTTTTTGGATTTCTCTGTCGTCTATGAGCGCTATTAACTGTCCCTTCTTTACCCTGTCACCAATCTTGACATTCATCTTTACGATAGTTCCGGTAGCACGAGCTCCAACTTTAACAACCGCACCGACTTGAGGCTTAATAATTCCCGTAGCAACAAGAACACCCCTGATACTGCCTTTTTCCACTGAGGCTGTCTCGATTATCTTAATTTCTGGTTTTATAAAAAAGTTTTTATAAATAAAATAACCTAATACAGCAACTATCACTAATGCCGAGATAATTAAAAATTTTTTCATTAAAAGCACCTCTGAAATCCAAAATTATTGAATGGAATTCTCTATTCACTGATCAAGGGCTCGACTTAACTCAAAAAGCTGTAATTTACGCAAAGCTTGCCCCCTGCATGCAGTAAGCAAGGAGCGGGAATCCAGTGTCAAAGGAAATGGTTTACCACTCGTGGGGACAGCATATTGATGCCCGATTGAAGACTTCAGGCATGACTTTGTCTGCCTTGACCGCGAGTCTTGCCCAGGCAGGGAAAATAAAAATGGCAATTTACAAACTCTAATAGGCCGTTAAAAGTTCAATTTCTTCTATGCCTATAGCCCTCTCAAGCACTGTCTCTGATAAAACAAGTGACAGCTTCGAGCCAATAAGCTGCTCCCTTGCATTTGAGAGAGTGCTTTCTGCCTGCACAAGGGAGAGTATATCTGCCTTCCCAACCTTGTATTCGCCAAATGCCTGTTTATAGTTATGCTCAGCAAGTTCAAGCTGTCTGCGAGCAACCTGTAATTTACCTAAAGCTGTTACGAGGTCCTCGTAAGCTTTGAAGGCTTCGAGCTGAAAAGCCCTTTTTAAATCATTATATCTTTCTTCAGAGACTTCCTCCTCAAAATCCGCTGATTTTTTCTTAAAAAACTTGCCTAGTTCAAAGATATTCCATACAGCGACTATCCCTATTGACCTGTCTTCAATCGAGGAATTACCTTGCTGTCGCCCTTCCGCCCTTGCATAGGAAGCCGAGGCTGATAAAGAAGGGTAAAACTCACTTAGCGCAAGAGCCTTGTTACTCTTGGCTATTTTTTTGAAATTTTCGAGTTGTATCAGTTCCGGCCTCAGCATCACAGCCTCCATAATCTTGTTCCTTCCCGGCAGATGGGACTCGCCTTCAATTTTCCCCTTGATTTCCCGTCTGTCCTCTAATGATAGTCCGATGATGGAATTAAGTTCGGAAAACGCCTTATTGAAATCCCCTTCAGCTTGAATCAGATTAAACTTAGCCTGTTCAAGCCTTACCGATGCATGCAGGACATCGAGCAGTCTTGCCACACCGTACTTATGCCTTCCCTCAGCCACTTCTAAATCCTTACGAGCATCTTCAAGTTGTATCTTTCTCTGTTCAATAGTATCCCTCGCAGCGATAACCTTGTAGAATGCATTTTTGACCTGAAATCTTAGGTCTAAAAGGCTTCTTCTCAACTCTTCCTTCTGATTTGAGAGATTTAGCCTTGCGATTTCCCTATTTGCATATCTCCTGCCGCCATCAAAAAGAATGTATGATAATGTCGCCCCGTATGATTTAGAGTCGTAATCCAGTGTATCCGTATAATGCCTGCTTTTTGATAAGGATACATCCAGAGAAGGTAGATATGGCGAAAGGGCAGCATCATATAAAGCCTCGGCAGATTTAACCTTTAATTCAGCAGCCTTATAAGATGGCAACTTATCAATTGCAAGCTTAACGGCTTCTTCGAGCGTTAATGAGTAAGCCTGAATAGAAAGAAGGCATATCAGTATTAATTGCGTAATAAAAAAAACAATTACTCTATTACCTGTAATCATTATGGCTTTCTCCTTAAATTTTTGGCGATTACAAAATTGTCTATAACCTTCATAAAAGAGAGCGTTTATTGAAAATATAATGAAGCTGAAAAAAACTACATGAATTTTACCATTTCTGGATATTTTTTTGGCATTGAAAATAAAGTTAATCTTGCTGTATCATTTAAAGCTATGAATGAGAAGCTGGATAAAAGCTCTATTGATAAACTCAGGGAAGAGATAGACAAGATTGACTCAGAAATTCTGCGGCTATTGAACAAAAGGACAAATATAGCCATCGAGATAGCAAATATTAAGAGGGCTTTGAATCTCAAGTTTTACTCTCCTGAGCGTGAAAGAGCTATATTGAAGCGGATAACCGATATGAATCAAGGCCCCTTCCCGAACGACGCCCTCAGATTCATCTTTAGAGAAATATTATCTGCCTCCCTCTCTCTTGAACAGCCTATAAAGGTTGCCTATCTAGGTCCTGAGGGCACATTCACCCATCTTGCCGCCATCAGGCTTTTTGGCTCGTCAGCAGACTATGTTCCGGTTGAGAGCATAAAAGCTACATTTGACGCAGTTGAAGGTGCCAAGGCTGAATATGGTTTGGTGCCGATAGAAAACTCTAATGAGGGGGTTGTGAGCTATACACTTGACATGTTTATAGATTACGACCTCATGATCGCTGCAGAGATTCTCCTTGAGATCTCGCATAATCTTGTCTCAAGAAGCGGCGAAAAAGCTAAAATCAAAAAGATATACTCACATCCCCAGGCAACTGCCCAATGCAGAGGCTGGCTTGAGAGAAACATGGCGGGGATACCAGTCTTTGAAGCTACAAGCACTTCAAGAGCTGCGGAGATAGCATCGGCTGAAGATGAATCTGCGGCAATCGCGAGTGAACTCGCTGCTAAAATATATGACCTTAATTTTGTCGAAAGACATATAGAGGATAACAAGAAGAATTATACAAGGTTTTTAATGATATCAAAGGATTTCCCATCTAAAACAGGGAGCGATAAAACATCAATCATGTTCTCGCTCAAGGATAGACCGGGGGCCTTGTATGAATCCCTAAAATCTTTTAAAGAGTCGAATATAAACCTAACAAAGATAGAATCTCGCCCTTCTAAACGAAGGGCTTGGGAGTATATATTTTTTGCCGATATGGTAGGACATATAGAGGACGAAGCCGTGAGAAAGGCCGTAGAGGAAACAAAGGAAAAGTGTCTTTACCTGAAGCATTTAGGCTCATATCCTATAGATAAAAGTTTAGAGAGGTGATTGTTTATGTTACAGCCGCTTAGTTATGTATCTGCTATTAAGCCTTATGTCCCTGGTAAACCAATCGAAGAACTTGAGCGCGAGTTGGGCATTAAAGAATGCATCAAGCTTGCCTCAAATGAGAATCCATTAGGACCTTCCCCTAAAGCTCTGGAGGGCTTAAAGGAATTTTTTGCAAACCCGGACAAGGTTAGCCGGTATCCCGATGGAGGCGGATATTATCTTAAAAATGCCCTTTCGGAGAAATTTCGTAGTAGAGGAGATAATATCGCCCATGATGAAATAATACTCGGCAACGGTTCTAATGAGCTTCTTAATATCGCCACCCGAACCTTCATGGAACATGGGGATGAGGCGGTTTTTTCGAGTCACTCCTTCGTTATATATCCATTAGCTGTTCAATCTGTGGGAGGTGTAGCCAGGGAGACTCCGCATCTGAATTACGGGCATAATCTTGCCGCCATGGCAAAAGCTGTTACTGAAAAAACCAGAATTGTTTTTATAGCCAATCCAAATAACCCAACAGGGACAAGCAATAACAAAGATGAGTTTGATAGATTTATGACTGCCATACCTGATAAGGTTCTTATTATCGTAGATGAGGCATACTACGAATATGTCAGGAATCCAAACTATCCCGATTCTTTGAAATACTTCAAAGAAGGTAAGAATATACTTATTCTGAGGACTTTTTCTAAGGCTTATGGACTTGCAGGGTTAAGAATAGGTTACGGCATTGCAAAAAAGGAAATTCTCATTGAGATGAACAAGATAAGAGAGCCATTTAATACCAACTCCTTTGCACAGCTTGCCGCAATACACGCCCTTGCTGATGATGAACATGTCAGAAGAACCATTGAAAACAATGAGGTGGGCAAGAATTATCTATATAAGGAACTTGAATCGTTGGGGCTTAATTATGTCCCTACCGAGACCAATTTTATTTATATGCCACTTAATATTGAGTCTAAGAAATTATTTGACGCCCTGCTTCAAAAAGGGGTGATTGTTAGACCTGTTGGACCGAAAGAGATAAGGGTTACTATAGGATTACCCGGAGAAAATAAGAGGTTTATCGAATCCCTCAAAGCAGTGCTCGAAAAAATTAGATGAGTTATGCTATATTAATACTCAGAATATGAGCAAACCTTTTATAATAATTTCACACCTTCAACATTCATTTGACAGCCTTTCCTCTTATTACTATTATTATGGCTACCCTGCGTATACGTGCGCGGGGTAGCCATTTTAGCCTTTAAATAAACAGCCGATCCTATTTTAAAACCAAACTGTATTTCCCCGTGAAATGCCTTTAATCATGAAAGAAGGCTGAACAAGGACTAGATATTAGTTGCCACTACTCACATTCCACCGCATGGGGAATTTAAAAAAATTTAATCTATATGTTACTTTTAGAGGGGGGATTTATGGACATTATTGTTTTAGAGCCTGGGACGCCTGATGCAAATATCAGGAATATCATCAAGAAATTAGAGAGCAAAGGACTCAAGACCCATGTTTCGCAGGGGACAGAGAGAACAATCATAGGAGTGATAGGGGATACATCAAAGGTGACCGAGGATGAAGAGGATGCAGTACGCGCAATGACAGGGGTAGAGAATGTTGTAAGAATATTGAAGCCCTATAAACTCGCAAGCAGGGATTTCAAAAAAGAAAACTCCGAGATTAAAGTGAGGGATCTAATTATCGGGGGGGAAAGGGTTCATGTGATGGCAGGACCTTGTGCTATAGAAAACAGGACAATTCTTCTTGGGATTGCTGAAAAGGTGAAAGCTGCAGGCGCTACTATACTCAGGGGCGGTGCTTTCAAGCCAAGGACATCTCCATACTCGTTTCAAGGACTTGGCGAGGAGGGGCTGAAGTATCTCGCAGAAGCAAGAGACAAATATGGACTTGCTGTAGTGACTGAGTTAATGGATGCACGCGAGATGGAAATTATTATAAAATATACCGACATAATTCAAATAGGCGCCAGAAATATGCAGAATTTTAAGCTATTGCTTGAAGTTGGCTCAGTTGACAAGCCTGTTTTGCTCAAGAGAGGACTTTCAGCGACTATCAAAGAATGGTTGATGTCTGCTGAATATATAATGTCGAGGGGGAATCAAAATGTGATGCTTTGCGAAAGAGGCATCAGGACATTCGAGACTGCTACAAGAAATACGCTTGATTTGAGCGCTGTTCCAGTATTAAAACAGATGACTCATTTGCCTGTAGTCGTTGACCCAAGTCACGGGGTCGGCAAGAGGGATTTAGTGGTGCCTATGGCAAGAGCTGCGATTGCCGCAGGTGCAGATGCTCTCATGATAGAGGTGCATACAAATCCTGAAGAGGCACTGTCTGATGGCGAACAATCTTTGAAGCCATCTGCCTTCGATAAACTAATGAGCGAATTGAAACCCATTGCAGAGGCAATCGGCAGGGAGATATAGAAGAACTATTTGTTTATAACCTTGAAAAAATTGGTTTTGATTTTAATTGATAACTCTTAAAGGAGGATTTTGACTTCAATCAGGTATTAATCATCGGTGTAGGTTTTCTTGGAGCATCTTTCGCTCTTTCTTTAAAAAAGGCGGGAGTGTGTAATAGTATCTGTGGTTACGGGAGGAATATTCAAAATCTTATAACGGCAGCAGACAATGGGATAATAGACCATTACAGTTCTGATTTGAACGAGGTTTGTAAAGATTCCGACCTTATCGTTCTCGCAACTCCTGTTGGCGCTTTTAGAAAAATTGTCTCGGGGATTAGCAAAATCATTAAGAAGGGAACTGTTATAACTGACATTGGCAGCGTAAAAGGCAAGCTCGTTTATGATATGGAATCCCTTATGCCCGAAGAGATATATTATATCGGCTCTCATCCAATCGCAGGAGGTGAGAAGTCCGGGGCTGAGAACGCAAGGAACGACCTTTTTGATAACGCATTATGCATCATAACGCCGACTGGGAATTCTCATCCTGCTTCACTTGAAAAAATATCCCGTCTATGGGAATCCATCGGCAGCAGGGTGGAGTTAATGGACCCTTATCTACATGATAAAGTTTATGCTGCGGTCAGCCATTTACCTCATATCGTAGCGTATGCCCTTGTAAATTCAGTAGGAGATATCGACGAGGACTTTATCAGATATGCGGGCAGAGGGTTTAAAGATGCTACAAGGATCGCAATGAGCCCCCCGGAACTCTGGAGTGATATCTCATTATACAACAAGGAGAATCTTCTGAAAATGATACAGGTGTTTAAAGACAACCTCACAAAGATCGAAAAGTTTATAAAGGAAAATGACATTAAGGGGCTTGAGATGGAATTTCGCCGTTCGGTCAAATTACGGAAGAGATTTGAATAACAATGGGGGTGAATTATAATTAGAGTCTGTTTATAAATTGTATGAAAATCTTTCTGTCATTTCGACCGAAGTGAGAAATCTTTGAGCTTTAAGATTCCTCCCTTCGGTCGGGATGACAAAATAGCGGGTTTATCGACTTTATAAACAGACACTAATCAGTTTCCTTTAGCGCAGGTTAGTTCACAGGAGGAGTGCCAGAGAGGTTGAATGGGGCGGTCTCGAAAATCGCTATGGGGGCAACTCCATCGAGGGTTCAAATCCCTCCTCCTCCGCTGCAGTTTCCGGGTGAACCTGTTTTGGTTGTTCCTCGCTACACCCCACAATAGAGAAGTGGGTATTACATTTTTATCTGTCTTTCTTCACCCCTGTTTGAGCAAATCCACCGCCTAGCATTATAATTATAAATGCAGAACCGCCAAAAGTTCTCTTCCTTGTATGTCAGGGATTTTAGGATATTCTGGTTTGCGCAGCTCATTTCCCTGTCAGGAACATGGATGCATTCTACAGCCCAGAGTTGGCTCATATACTTGCTCACAAAATCACCTCTTTATCTCGGTATTATCGCGACCATCTCATCCATTCCTATTCTTTTTTTTACCCTTATTGGCGGGATGATAGCTGATAGATACCCTAAGAGGGATATACTGATTGTTACGCAAATTGTATCTATAATCCCGGCCCTATTAATAGCTGTTTTGATTGATATAAATATCATAGCCATATGGCATATCGGGATTGCTGCCTTCATTATAGGACTTGCGAACGCATTTGACATGCCAGCAAGACATGCATTCATCGGAGAGTTAGTAGGAAAGGCTGACATCACAAATGCTATTGCTTTGAACTCTGCCGCATTCAACAGCGCTAGAATAATAGGTCCCCTCGTTGCTGTGTTTATTATTTCTTTCGCTGGGTTAGAGGCATGTTTTTATCTTAATGCAGTGAGTTTTATGCCCGTGATATTGGCATTGCTTACAATCAAGGCAAAAGGCACGGGGCGATTAGAAACAGTTGGCTTCTTGAACGATTTGATCGTGGGTTGGGGGTTTATTGTCAGGGAGAAGGCTATATTATGCATAATGTTGATGATTGCTATATTCAGTTTATTCGGAATACCCTATCTTACACTGTTGCCCATTGTTGCTGGTGATGTATTAAATGTAGGTGCGCATGGCTTTAGTGTTTTATTGGCTTGTGCTGGAGCAGGCTCACTTTCTGCTGCTTTGATAATTGCATACAGAGAAGAAATGGATAACAAAATAAGTTATCTTGTGCTATCAAGCTTGATTTTTTCATCAGCCCTTTTCGGACTTGCTATGTCGTCTAATTTTTATCTGTCTTGCGTCCTGATAACGATGGTAGGATGGGGCATTACGAGTTTTCTTGCGATATCCAATAGTTTTATACAGCATTCAGTATCCGACTCGATTAGAGGGAGGGTTATGAGTTTCTATACCCTTGTTTTTTTAGGTTTTCTTCCTGTCGGTAACGCGCTAATAGGCGCTACCGCTGATATTATTGGGACAATGAATGTATTGAGAGCCTTTTCTCTGTTTTGCCTTTTTTGTAGTATAATATTTTCCCTAAAGATAAGCGCAGTTAAGAAATATAATATTTAATGAAACTACTCGCGATAGATACATCAACAATGCTGGGCGGAGTCGCCTTGCTTGACAACGATATTCTTCTTGCCGAATCGAAGCTGAATGTCATGGCGACTCATTCAGAAAGGCTGATAGCCGAAATAAACCTTGTTCTTATTAAGGCAGGGTTACATATTAGCGAAATAGATGTTTTTGCAGTTGCAATGGGGCCAGGTTCATTTACAGGCTTACGGGTAGGATTAAGCACAGTGAAAGGGCTCATCTATCCATCTCAAAAAAGACTCGTATTAGTGCCTACTCTTGAGGCATTCGCATGGAATTTGCCTTTTAGCCTATATCAAGTATGCCCGGTCCTCGACGCCCGTAAAAAAGAGGTATATGCTGGATTATACAAGTGGTCAGGGGATAAATTCATAAAGATGATAAAGGAGCAAGCATTTAAAATAGACAGTCTCCTTGAAAAAATTTTAGAACCCACAATATTTCTCGGAGAAGGCTCCATCATTTATAAGGAAAATATTTTAAATAAACTATCAGAAAATGCCTTTTTTCCCCCTCCGCATCTTATGGTGCCATCGCCAGCAAATGTTGGATATTTGGGAAGGCTGAAAGCCCTGCAGGGGAATTTTGATGACCCTGCAAAAGCTGTTCCCATGTATATAAGAAGATCAGAAGCAGAATTGGCAAAAGGATAAAATTACTTAACCCAAAAAATGCATTTTGTTTCAAAAGAGCAGAGATAGATGCTTGAAAACCTTTTATGCCGGTATGGACTATCGTAACATTGTGGCTTGAACTACGAAAGATCTTTTGATAAATTTAAAAAAGTTACCGAATTAGTG